>JAPMTR010000064.1 GCA_026552975.1 Candidatus Methanoperedens sp. | reverse complement strand
ATCAACGAAATGCCTGTGATTTTCAAGTGGAAGTACAAGATGGATGAAATGCCTGGAAAGATTGAATCATTGTAATATTAATTTGGAATCGTTATACTAATTTCACCACCATGGATCTCTACCAGTTTCTTTGAATAATTTATGCATGTTCTCTTTTTTTATTCCTATACCGGTATCTGATATTGAGAACCTTGCCATATCTCCTTCTTTCTTTGAAATTATAGTAATACTTCCGCCCTCTGGTTTGCTGAACTTTATCGAATTACTTAACAGGTTGAAAAATATCTGTTTGAATCTCTGTTTGTCAGCCCAAAGATATTCCATATCAGGATCAAATTCTTTTCGTATATGTATGTTATGGTTGGAAGCCTTTTCTTTAATGAGGATTATGGTTTCTTCGATAACCTTTGGAACAGAAAGCATTTCGGGAACCAGCTCTATTTTCCCAGCTTCAACCTTAGAAAGATCAAGAATATCATTGATAAGGCTCAAAAGGAATTTACTGCTTATTATTATATTCTTCAAATATCTCTCCTGCTTTTCATTCAAATCCCCATGTATCTTCTGTTCAAGTAACTCCGAAAAACCTATGATCGAATTTAGGGGTGTACGTAGTTCGTGGCTCATATTTGCCAAAAACTCTGATTTTTGATTGCTGACATAAGCGAGTTTATCCCCTTTCTCCCTTATCTCTTCATGAGCTTTCTTTTGCTCTTCCTGCAAATGTTCAATTGAGTCCAACATTTTATTGATTGCACCCGCAAGGTTAGTTAGCTCATCTTTTCCATTGATCTTTATTCTCGATGAGATGTCATTCTTTTCACTTATACTGCTTACATCAATATTGAATTTTGAAAGTTTTGAAAGTACCTGACTCTCTATGAGCCATATCGAAATTGCGCCAAAAATCAGGCAAACGGTTATAAGAGCAATAATGAAATACCATATGCTTAACCTTCCCTGGTTATATGTGTCTAAGTTGCCTTTTCTTTTTGATCCATTCTTTCAAAGTTTCAGGAATTGGTAATTCCTTATTTGTGTTCAGATCAAATCCTCTGGCAACAACTATCTCTCCCGAAGAATTAATATAAATAATGAAATTAAGGCGTAACCCTAAAATAGACTCATCGCTTAGAGTTGCTTTGACATATTCAGGATTTGAGTCCTCGATAAAATCATAAGTGTCATCCCACCAGGCCCAATCGCGATTCATTGTATTTAAATTATTTATATCAATCCCGAGAAAGACTATTATCAAAGAGAACCAATCTGACAAAGTTAAATAACATGTACAAATTGATCCACACCGATAAATATTCAGGAGCAAGAGCCGGGAAACTTATGACAAATCACGGCATCATAGACACTCCGGCATTCATGCCTGTTGCGACAAAAGCCACCGTAAAAACGATCACACCGGATGAACTTGGCGATATGGGAACGCAAGTCCTGATAAGTAATGCCTTTCACCTGTTCCTTGCGCCAGGAATGGAGGTAATTCGAAAAGCAGGCGGCCTGCATAAATTCATGAACTGGAAAGGAGGGATCTTTACAGATAGCGGCGGATTCCAGATGATACGCAAAGATTTCCCCTTCAAGATAACGGATGAGGGTATTACTTATAAGAACCTGCGCGATGGGAAAAAATATTCGTATACTCCGCTAATTTGCCTTGAGAACCAGAAGATCCTTGGAAGCGATGTAGCCATGATCCTGGATGAGTGCCCTGCATACGGAAGTGAGCACAATGTTGTGGAATCTTCAATGGAACGGACATTACTCTGGGCGCAAAAAGCAAAAGAAGTAGAACCAGATCATGGCCAGCTCTTTTTTGCGATATTGCAGGGCGGAACATTTGCAGAACTTCGAAAACGATGCGCTGAAGAAATGACTGCTATGGATTTTGATGGTTATGGCATAGGTGGGCTTTCGATAGGCGAGCCAAAGGAAATAATGAATGATGTCTTAAAACTCAGCATGCCGCTTGTGCCTGAGGATAAAGCGCGCTACCTGATGGGTGTGGGTTCACCTGTTGAGATATTAAATGCGATCGAATCGGGCATAGATATTTTTGATAGCGCCTTCCCAACGCGTAACGCAAGACACCAGACCCTTATGACCTCAAAAGGCAGGATTGACATAGCACGCCAAAAATTTGCCGCTGATTTTTCGCCGATAGATGAGAATTGCAATTGCTATACCTGCAAGAACTATACAAGAGCATACCTGCATCATCTTTTCAAGGAATCTGAATTGCTGGCGCTAAGGCTGGCTTCCATTCATAATCTTCAATATATTCAGTCGATAGTGAAAGGAGCACGTGAAGCTATACTTGAGGATGAATTTTCCGTGTACAGGAAGAAAGTGATCGCTGGTCTTGTGGCTTGAATCTTGATACGTAAATTCTCAAACCATAATGAAACCACTTGAAGGCAAGGTAATTTCGTTCAAATCCACCCATTTGGAACTATTTATTCCTTTCAATCACCCTTCGCATGATCGCTGCGCTGCTGCACAGGTCGCATTGCCTGAAAGAGTTGATCCTTACAACCTTTGATCCTATCCCATGAACTCTCAATTGCGCCTCAAGATCTTTTTCTTTGAAATACTGATTTGGCCCAAGAGCGATGATATCGGGTCTTATTTCGCAAAGCGGCTCAAATATATCTGTTTTGCTTCCAAGAATTGCCTTATCCACGATCTGAAGCGCCTGTACCATTGATAGCCTTTGCTCTTCAGGAACTATTGGCTTTGGTTTATGTTTGATCATAGAGTCACGCGCTACAATGACATAAAGTTCATCCCCGAGCGCTCTTGCCTCAGAAAGATAAAGAAGGTGACCTGGATGTAGTAGATCAAATGTGCCTGTAGCAAGGACTCTTACCATGGCATCCAAGATTATTTTAGTTTGCTAAAAATGTTTGTAATTAAACATATATGGTGCAATCAATGTCCAGATACATTATACATGCTTTTCCCTTCCCGCCCCAATTTTTCGGGTTATCAACATCGACTGTGACACTGGGCAGGTTCTTGACTGCATTAACAAGGTACTTATTCATCTCATTTTCACAGGAAGGAAGGCAGATTATGTGTTTACTCACCTGTTTACATTCAAACAAAAGCTCATAGAACGGATCAATGACCTGCCAGGCATAATCTAATTCCTTACCCATGAACTCACAGAATTCATCGTATTCGCTTTCATGGAATGCATCAGCAAGAGCATCTTTTTCAAGAAGTGCTGTAAAACACTGGATATAAACATCCTGGAATGACTTTGGTTTGAAGGGCAGATTGAAGGCATCACAGCATACGACCTCAAGCCCCTGTTTTTTTGCCTGCCGACACAGATTTATATTCATATCTATGCCTACGAAGAGTTTCCATTCTTTTCCTTTAGTGGCATAAAGCATTGAATGGTTGCCTGTACTTATTTCCAGGATAGAATCAGGTTTTACCATGATACGACTTTATCAAACTCAAATAGCAATTGGACAATTCTCTTATAGTCCGCACATTCATATCGAGTAACGCCCCTTGCCTGTGCATCTGCATTACATGCATAGAGCTTTATTTTATAATCAAGATCTATGTAAACAGCGTCATGTAAAAGAAGAACGGCAACTTCATGTTCTTCACTCTGGGATTTAGCAATCTCAAAAGGCGTTCTATCGTTGGGATTGCGGATGATATGCAGTATTTTCATAATTAGAATGGTATTATAATATCTGACTCGTTCATTGTCTGGACTATTTCTTCGCGGTCAACTATTTTTATGTTCTCGATCAATTCCTTTATTCCCCTATTCTCCATTGAAGGTTTATCTGCAAGAAGTTCACATTTCATCATTTTGAGCGCTCCAAATTCCTTTTCCAGGGTAGGAAGATCTATCTTTTCGGGTTTTATGCGGGTTGCCGAGTAAACGCCATCATCCAGGAAAATGACCGTGACTTTATCCTCACGTAATGTCAATCCCACGCTCATACGCAGCGCTTCGGCGTTTTTTCGTGTGTTAAAAGGAAGGTTTCGAACAATTACTGTTATCTTTTTCATTATTCACCCGAACGATATGAACCTGTCAACATCACTCGCAATACATGCATGATCATACTGGCTGCCGAATAACATGCCATCTATTTTGCCAATTTTTCTTTGTTCGGCATTAAATGCGCATATTGCTATGTCCACACCTTTGTCGGCCAATTCTGCAAACTCTTTTTTATTCACATTATGAACGCCGTCGTACATCAGGAAGATCGATACATGATGGCCTTCATCCCTGGCAGCTTTGCTTATTTCAATAACAGTATTTGTATTTTCATTCTCAGGGCTTGTGGTCAGGAGAATCCCAAGTTTCATGCTTTGCGTATCCTTACTTTCCAGAGATGTTCGCCTTTTTGTTCTATTCCCATGATCTTATGCCCTTCATTTTTCAGGCTTCGCGGGACATTCTCAACAGCTGGGGCATGGTCAAAAGTAACTATGAGTTCCTCGCCGCATTCTACTTCTTCAAGTTTTAGTTTCGTTTTTACAAAGGTGTAAGGGCAAACTTCACCACACAGATCAAGTTCTATTGTCATTTTTATTCACCATATCCTGCATGAATCCCCATATATATCTTCCTGTATTGATGTTATCTTTGGTTGTTCCCCGCAGATAGGGCAGTTCTTGTTCCATCGCATTTTAATCTCCTCAAATGTCATGTTCAGGGCATCATAATATACGAGACGGCCAACAAGCAATTCACCAATCCCGAGGAGATATTTCACAACTTCAGTTGCCTGTATCACACCAATTATACCCGGGAGAACCCCAAGCACTCCTGCCTCCTGGCAGCTTGGTACCATTCCGGGAGGGGGCGCATGTTCGAAAAGACACCTGTAGCAGGGCCCCTTGTGCGGGATAATTGTCGTAACCTGTCCCTCGAATCTGTAAATACTGCCATGTGATAGCGGTTTATTCGTAATTACGCATGCATCGTTCACAAGATATCGTGTTGCAAAATTATCGGAACCATCAACTATTATGTCATATTCATTAAAAATATTGATGACATTACAGGCATTGAGCCGTTCAATATATGTTCTCACTTCGATATCAGGATTTAGATTGTTGACAAATTGTTTTGCAGATTCTGCTTTTGGCTTTCCGACATTGCCGCCGTGAATGACCTGTCTTTGGAGATTGCTTAAGTCCACAGTGTCATCATCGATAATTCCAATGGTGCCCACTCCTGCTGCGGCAAGATATTGAATTATAGGGGAACCAAGCCCACCTGCGCCTATGCATAATACTTTTGATGTGAGCAATTTTTTCTGCCCTTTTCCGCCAACTTCAGGCAATATGATATGTCGTGAGTATCTTCGTATTTGTTCTTCATTGAATCCGCCGATCATTGTTGTATCACCATATTATTACTGCTGGTATTATTTACACCATAAAAGTATTACCAGCATAAATAATTTTTGGTAATGCACCTAGTATATAAATAAGAAAGAATCAATTAAAGGCAATGAGTAATGTACCCGGAGACCATGAACTTCCGATCGAAGAGCATTTTGTGGAATTGCGCTTAAGAATGATGACCGTTGCAATACCCATCATTGTGATCACCTCGATCGTATTCATTTTCTCAGGAAATCTTCTCAAGATCATGTGGGACTGGACAATTCCGGGACCGATGACGGTATATTCACCCATGGAACTTATTATAACAAGAATGGTACTTTCACTGATGTTCGCGCTTTTTGTGGGTGTACCATTATTGGTTTATGAAGGTTTCCTGTTCATGGGAAAAGGTCTGTATCCCAATGAAAAAATGTTCTTCATAAAGATCATCCCATTTTCATCCATTATGTTCCTGGCAGGCGCATTGCTGGGATTTTTTATATTCGTCCCGATCTTATTCAAATATACCATGGTCTATTCGAGCGAGGTGGCAATTCCGCAGATATCAGTTCTAAAAGCCATGACTGCAATAATTACTACGGTGCTGGGTTTCGGGTTAATATTCCAGCTTCCCCTGATCTTTATTTTTTCGATAAAGATGGGTCTTTTGAAAAAAGAGTTCTTTATAGGAAAACGTAAATTCATTTATAGTGGCCTTCTTGCAATAGCAATATTTGTTTCCCCCGATCCCACAGCCATTTCTGAGTTGCTGATGGCGGTCGTTCTTGTAATATTGTTCGAATTCAGCCTTCTTATTGCCAGATATTTTTGATTGATGTATATGAAAACCGGAAGAGTTCCAGTTGAAATCATCCTGTATTAATCATGTTATTATTGGTCTGCACAATATAATATTTTTTTAGAGAAATTATGGGGGTTATTAAAATACTAATCATTTAGCGCAGGCAGATTTTAGGTTATAATATTCAATTGTAATTATCATCATAATAATTAAATTTTTCCAGAAGAAATAAAGGGGTTGAATAATAATTTAGATATATTGAAGAAAAAAAATCAGGTTACATTTTTATAATGGTATAAAGTATTAAGTTAAAACGTGATAGAAAAAACCATTGCAGGATTGAAAGTAGGAGACGATCAACCTGTAAGGATTATGGGTGTCATTAATCTCAGCAAAGAATCTTTTTATAAAAACTCCGTTGTTTCAACCCAGAATGTTCATGATGCTGCTCTTAAATTGATCGATGAAGGCGCTGATCTTATCGATATCGGGGCGCGCTCAACATGGCCTCTTGCTTCAAAGATCACAAAAGATGAGGAGCGGTCGCGTCTAATACCTGCATTAAGAGCTCTTACAGATATTTCTATCCCAATTTCAGTGGATACGATGTTTTCGGACATAGCAAAAGAAGCACTTTCGGCCGGAGCATCGATAATAAACGATGTGAGCGGTTTCACTGCAGATGAAAAAATGGCAGAAGTGGTCGGACAAAACTCCTGTCCCGTGATATTGATGGCCAGTAATAAAATTCCAGGTGATCCTTTAGGTATGGATGCCATAATGGAGTCCCTGGACAAGATAATTTTGAAAGCACAGGATAGCGGGATCTCTCCGGACCATATTATTATCGACCCTTCTATTGGAAAATGGAGTCCTGAGAAACTTCCGATATATGATTATGAGACAATAGATAATATCCAGAGGCTTCGAATCTTCGGAAAACCCATACTTGCTGCAATATCCCGAAAATCCTTTATTGGAGACACCATAAACAAGTCTGCAACAGAGAGGCTTTATGGAAGCCTTGCAGCAACAGCTATTGCGGTGAGAAATGGGGTGCATATAATCAGAACTCATGATGTGGCCCCGACATTAGATGCGGTCAGGGTCGCACAGGCGTCAAGACCCAGGATACCGGCTGTTAGATCAGAGGCAGTAAAGGCTGAGTTGCTGGAGGTCAAAAATGTGGATGACTGCCAGAAAGCAATGATCAGCATCGGAACAACAAAGACCGGAAGCCAGGTAATGAAGAAGAAGACTTTACTCTATAATATATTACTGAGTAATATTAGCACAACAGAGGCGCTCATAATCAAGCAGGAAATGCTTGCAAGAGGCGCAGATGCAGCCCTTCCCCGCAATGCTGTTTCACATGAAGCAGATCAGGTCAGTCTGATAATTTCAGGGACACAACTTCAGGTTGAACGCCTTTGCGATAAACTGCGCCGCCAGGCAAGAGGACTGCCCATGATTGCGGAAATGCTTCTAGAATTAATGAATAAGAACAATGATGTTTTTTTTAAATATTCAAGATAAGAATGATAATTTCAAGGCTTAAAGAATTTGATCAAATATTGCAACTCCTTAGTGAGAAGAAGATCTTTTTGATCGGATGTGGTAAATGCGCTAAAAAACAGCACACTGGGGGGGAACCCGAAGTCCTTGAACTTAAGTACAAATTAACAGCCGCAGGAAAAAACATCACGGGCTGGACGGTTTTAAATTCTGCTTGCAGCATCAATTCATGGGATGATGTTCTGGAACAGAACCCTGCGATCAAAATGTCAGATGCCCTTCTTATAATGTCATGCGGCGGAGGCGTTTCTGTGATCTCAAGATACGCAGGAATTAACGTGTATCCTGCGCTTGATACCGAATCCCTGGGTGGGGTATGCTGCAATGAAATAGTCACACAGCTTTGCGGTATGTGCGGTGATTGTACGATATGGCAATACGGAGGGATCTGTCCGGTGACGCAGTGTTCAAAAAGCCTTCTGAACGGTCCATGCGGCGGCGCCGTTGATGGAAAATGTGAAGTGGATGAAAGGTTATGCGGATGGGATAAGATATTTGATAGGCTCAAAGAACTGGGAAAACTTTCACATCTTGAAATGATCCATGAACCAAAAGACCATGCAAAGAAGTCCAGGGGGAAAAAAATTTGAGTTTTGTTTCAACATTGCTTTCTGGAAAATTCATAATCACAGCAGAGATAAGTCCACCAAAAGGCACTGATATATCTCGAATGATAAGGGATGTGGAACTATTAAAAGGAATAGCAGACGCAGTAAATGTGACTGATAACCAGAGGGGAGTCATGCGAATGAGCCCGCTTGCGGCATGTGGCATCATCCAGGGAAAAGGAATTGAAACCATTATGCACATAACATGCAGGGATAGGAACCGGATCGCACTCCAGTCAGATATTATCGGAGCCGCTGCACTTGGCATACGAAATGTTCTTGTAATGTCAGGAGACCATCCGGTAAAGGGCGATCATGAAGGTGCAAAGCCGGTATATGATATTGATTCCATTCAGCTTCTCGGGATACTCAAGAAGCTAACTCTGGGATTTGATCTTGCAGATAATGAATTGTCTGGCAGGCCAGATCTTTGTGTTGGGGCTGTCACAAACACTGAGTTAAACGAGGTCGGTCTTATCAAGCTTAAGAAAAAGATATTGATGGGCGCCAGTTTTTTTCAAACCCAGGCTGTATTTGATGCAAAGAGTTTTTCCGGATTCATGGAAAAAGTCAATGGAATAAGATCAGAAAAAGTGAAAATAATTGCTGGAATAATCCCGTTAAAATCGCAAAAGAGTGCTGATTTCCTGAGTAAACTTGCAGGCATCAAAGTTCCCGAAGATATAGTGCAGAAAATGAAAAGATCGAAAGATCCAGAAACATGCGGCATGGAAATTGCGGCAAATATTATAAAAGAAATAAGGCCCATGTGCGACGGCGTTCATATTATGCCAGTTGGCAAGCACGAAAATACAAAAATGATACTTGAAATGGCAGAAATATTATGAAAACACAACTTGAATATGCAAAGGATGGTACTGCAACAAAAGAGATGGAAAATGTTGCAAAAAAAGAAAATATCGATATTGAAACTTTGATCGGGCATATTTCAGGCGGAAGCGTTGTGATCATGAAAAGGGATGATGTATCTGTCGGAATAGGCAAAGGCCTTTTGACAAAAGTCAATGTCAATATCGGAACTTCATCTTTGAGGATCGAACCTGATGAGGAAGTGAAAAAAGCACGCATTGCCCAGAAATATGGAGCTGACACCTTATCCGACCTTTCTATGGGGGGAAATATCTCCCATATCCGAAAGAGTATCATGGGGAATATCACACTTCCTTTGACCACTGTACCAATATACCAGGCTGCGGCAGAAAACGGTCTTAAGGATATGGTTTGTGATGATATAATCAAGAATTTAAAACAGCAGGCTAAAGAAGGCGTGAGTTCTTTTGTTCTTCACTGCATAGATAAAAAGACGCTAGACATCGTAAGACAAGAAAAGCGCATAATGGGGGTTGTCTCAAAAGGCGGCTCGATCACAGGTGCCTATATGATGATGAATGACCTTGAAAATCCATTTGTTTCAAATTTTGATGAGATATTGAAGATCCTTAAGAAAAAAGACATAGTCCTTTCGCTTGGAAATACAATGCGAAGCGGCTGCATCCATGATGCGCGAGATAAAGCCCAGGTCGAAGAGATAAAGTTGAACGTGGAACTTGCAAACCGGGCGCATAATGAAGGAGTACAGGTTATTATTGAGGGCATGGGTGGGCATGTGCGTGCTGACAGGATCTCAGAATATGTGAAGTTCCATAAGAAGATGTCGCAGTTCCCTCTTTTTGTTGCAGGGCCGCTTCCTACTGATGTAGCCGTTGGGTATGACCATATTGCAGGAAGCGTTGGCGCAAGCATTGCAAGCGGCGCAGGGGCTGATTATCTGTGCTATATAACGCCATCCGAGCATCTAGGGCTTCCTTCTCCTGAACAGGTAAGGGAAGGGCTTATTGCATTCAAGATAGCTGCACATATCGGGGATTCGATAAAATACGAGACTGATGAACAGGATGTGAATCTTGCCAGGAAAAGGGCTGACCTTGACTGGGAAGGACAGATGAAATATGCTCTGGATAGCGAAAGAGCCCGGGAGTTATCACCAATTGAAGGGCCTTGTACCATGTGTGGGGATTTTTGTGCTATAAAGATAATGAAGGAGTTCACATATGAAGAAAAAACATCTTGATATGCTATTAGAACAGGTAGAAGGTTTCAGATCCCCGAAGGTAGAGCGTGAACAATATTCAACGCCCGCGACCGTGGCTTCGCAACTTCTCCATTTTGCATTTATGCGGGGTGACCTCAATGGCACAGTTTATGACCTGGGATGTGGCAGCGGTATTTTTGCCCTGGGTGCAAAACTGCTGGGAGCAGAAAAGGTTATAGGTTTTGATGATGATAGAGGTGTTCTTGAGGTAGCACGAGCAAACGCAGAAAAACTTGATGTTGATGTTGAGTTCGTATGCAGCCGGATCGAAACGGTTTGCGGGAAAGCGCATACAGTCGTAATGAATCCGCCTTTTGGCGCTCAGAAAAAAGGAAGCGACCGACCTTTTTTGAGGAAAGCCCTCGAACTGGGCAACATGGTTTATTCCATACACAATGCTAACAGTGCAGAATTCATAAAAAAATTCATAAGCCCGTCTGTAATAACAGAATACAGGTCAATAGATTTTCCAATTAAAAGGACATTCGGGTTTCATACGAAGGAAAGACAGGTCATAAAAGTTGAAATATACAGGATCGAGAAAAGAATAGAGGGATAATTATTAGAATCAAAAGAAAGAAAATAACAACCAGGAGAAAGCTTGGAAAGGACGACGAAAAAGAGCCCAGTGAATCTAAAGATAGCGAACTTGAACTGGAAGAAGAGTTAGAAGAAGTGGCCACTGAAACGGAAATTGTCGAAGAAGAAACACATGGTGAACCGGAACATTCCATTGAAGAAACTATAGAAGAACCTGGAGAAGAATCAGTAGAGGAACCAGTTGAAGAAGAGCCAAAAGAAGAGACCAGGAGCGCATTGCCCGGGGATCTTATTGGGACTTCCGAAGAATTCATACCAAGAGATGGAGCATATCTTGACGGAGGGAACATTTACGCAGCAGCAAGCGGTATTGTAAACATAAACAAAAAAGAGCGCTCCATATCGGTCACTCCGGTCACGAACATGCCGCCGCATTTGCAGGTAGGAGATATCGTTATCGGCCAGGTTACAGATGTAAAGGATTCTGTCGCCCTTGTTGAGATCGCGGGAATAAAAGGAAAAGGCGAACGCGAGATCGTAAACGCTGAGCAGGCAGCCATTCATGTTTCAAATGTTAAGGACGCTTATGTCAAGGAATTATATTATGAATTTGCGCCTTTTGATATAGTAAAGGCAAGAGTGCTTGATCTGCGTAATATGCGCCTGAGCACAGTAAATAAGGAGCTTGGCGTCATGAAAGCTTATTGCGGAAATTGCAGGGCTGTATTGAAAGTAGATAATAATAAACTAAAATGTCCCAAATGCGAAAGGACAGAGACAAGAAAACTATCCTCAGATTACGGGACAGGTATAATTTAGGTGATATTATGGAATTAACGATCCTTAAAAAGACAGATAAGGAAATCAATATACGAGTAGCAGGGGAGTCTCATACCCTCCTCAACCTGCTAAAGACGGCATTGCTCAACAACAAGCATGTTGAAATAGCGACCTATGATATAAAGCATCCAACGATCAGCGAACCTGTACTTTTTGTAAGAACGGATGGCGCAGATCCAATAGATGTGATAAAAAAAGCATCCAAGGAACTTATCAAAGAATGCAATGAGTTCATCGAGCTTTTTACCAAGAAGACTGGATAAAGGTTATACTTTTTATAATCGAAAAATCTTTTATCTGGATTTCATTTCATCCAGATCCGAATATTCTTCTTCGATAAGGTCATCCACCATCACTCCATTCTCGATGGCAACGAGTATGGCGCTGACCTCTATCACTACCTGTTTTGAAAGCTCTTCCTGTTTTTTATTTATCATTGAGACTGCCTTTCTTTTTTCTATTCCCGTTTTGGTTATTATCCTTTCAATGACCCGTTCAAAAACCGTTTTTTTCTCGATGGTGGATGTTTCCGGCTTGAATCCAGAAGGTATCTCTATTTTAGAAATATCGAAGGATGGTAGTACAAATTCCCCTTCACTTTTTAAAAGCCCTGATTTTTGAGCTTCTGCCAGGACTGATCTTGCCTGATCCGGAGTGAACCATTTAAGGTCCATAGAGAGCGCCATAACAAACTCCATATCCTTAAGCTTCTCTTTTCCCTTTCGTTTAAAGGGCATTGAAACAGTATAAGTAAGATCAGACATTTTATGCGTTTCTTTTTATCTCTTCAACGATCGTATCAGCGATTCGTTCACAATCAGTCCTTCCATTACCGTCAGTAAGATGGATATTCATTTTTAGTATACCTCCTTCAAGGTTAGTCCTGACAAGATATGTATCCCCCTTAAAAGCAATGCGATTATAGTTCGAATCAAGCACTGAATATCGAAGGAAGACCTTAAAATCGATTGTCCCTTCATGTGAAACATCCATAAGGACTTCATTAAGAGTGTTTTTATTGAGCGGAACAAAATCAACACTTTTATCGGTTATTTCTATCCCTATGCTTCTCTTCGCTGTTATGGGGGTTGCTTTTCGGTCTGGGCCGTCGGTAATAAATTCTCCGGATTGACCATCCATACCTGCCATAATTTTTACAAGGAAAGGAAGGTATTCTTCGAATCTAAATTTTATTTCAAACTCTGGATTTTGTGGATAAAGGTGGAATGTACGTTTCATAAAAGCATTTATCGTTATGGATTCTTAAAAGCTTATTGTTTTTTCTCAATTTAATTTATTTGAAATTTCATTTTAGATCTTCTGCAATTATGATATTTGATCGTCCTTTTCTTATCTTCTTGACCAATCCTCTGTCTTCAAGGTCGGCAAGCATGAGACTGACCTTTGCTTCGCCATATTTTGCATCTTTTCGGATCTCTTTTTGAGTAGTCCTTCCCCCTTTTTTCAATATCGTATCATATAATTCACGAAGGTCTTCAGGAAGGTCATCTGTCTTTTTTTTCATTGGGGGTATATTATTTAAGGGGGCCTCTTCAGGAATTTCGTCTTCTTCTGAAATTGCAGTCTTATTTTTCGTTCTCCTTATTAAGAAAAGTAATATAATGCTGATCAATAAAACAAAAATTATTAATATAATATAGTTAGTAATATTTGATTTTCCCGGGTCTAATTCACCAGTAAGATTTATATCTGCAAGATACTCATAATCCAGATCTGTAGGTGGGAAAATAAGCAGATCAAGATTTCTTGACTCATCGGGTTTATCTATCTGAAGTTTCTCTTCACCTGAGAATTCAAGAATATTATCTATGAAATATTTAGCCTTTAATATATACTTTCCAGGGGCGACATCGAAAGAATATGTTCCATCCCCCGATACCTTATATTGCACTCGTGTGCCATTTTCTTCGATCTCAACTATTACGTTCTTTAGAGGTTTTTCAAGGTCGGACCATTCATAAACGCTGCCATATAGCTTCGCAGCATGGGCACCCATGACCAGGCCTGAGATTATTATAATTAGTAAAATTATCCTTCTCGCAGAAAACACACATTCTAATCGAAAAATATAGTATATATAGTTTATTATAAAGCCAAAAAAGCATTTATAATGGATTATAAAGAATTATCAAGCATAATAAAACTTAATTTTCTAATGGCATAAAAGTATATTTATCTAATCTGCAATTATAGTAATGAATATGCGATCGCAATTATGATCAGAAAAAAATGAAGGAGGAACAAAATATGAAATCCAAAAAATCGTTCAGTATGTTAACATCGGTAATATTGACGTTATTCATCCTGAGCTTATTTTCCAGTATTGTTGCTGCACAGGCAACAGCAAAAGAACAGTATGAAAAGGCAAATGAAAAATACAAGATCAACAAGGATCATTACGACAATACCAGAAAGAAATTCGAAGAAGCAAAAGATATATTCGAAAAGGCCAACAAACAACTTCGCAATTTGAAAGATGAAAAATCAAGGGATGATTTAAAACTCAAAGCAAAAGACTATTTATTAAGAGCGATCGATTACGCTCAATCCCAGCTACAGGTGATGAAAAGCCGTCTTGAAAATTCCGAAAATAAAGCATATATACCATTTAATGCCGCACAGATCATAGAAGGTCATACAACCCAGCTGGATCACCTTAAAGTTAAGACAGAAAATGCAAATTCCACACAGGAATTGATAGAAGTACATAAAGAATTAAAGAAAATAGTGGTTGACATAAATCTTGAAACCCGTTATTATATGGGAATTGTTCTTAATCACAGGATTGATAATTTTATTCTCAAGGCGGATAATGTTTCAGTGAATCTTTCTTCAGCTATCAAGAAACTTAAAGATAATGGAAGTGACACAACAAACCTTGAAAAAGAATTTGCGGATTTCCAGGATGCAATTAAAAATGCAAAAGATTCCCAGGCAAAAACCAAGGAATTATATAAAACCCATAAAGGTTTTGATGAAAATGGGGTTATTACCAATGAAAATGATGCAAAAAAATTCCTTGACCAGGAAAATAAGCTGCAAAGAGACACAATAAGGTATTTAAAACAGGCAGGAAACCAGGTGGTCAAGTTTATTAAAGATCTCAGAAGATTCGCCGCAAATAAAGGAAAAGACCGCGAGAAAGATGAATTGGACTCGATCGGTGGAGTTACAAAAACCATGACCCCGACCCGGGGCAGAGAAGTCACCACTCCCGCACAAGGTGGAGCTACAACAACTTATACAACAGGTGGAGCCACAACTACTCATACTTAGAGGGATAAAACATGAAATGGATATATATAATGGTCGTACTTGTGATAGCGGCATCCGCATTGGGCTGCGTTGACAAGAAACAGGCAGATTCAGCTACTGAAACATCCGCAGAAACTCCAATACAGACTTCGGTTTCGTCGGGAGGATCGCCAGACACTTCTGGAGCAAACCCTTCAGAAGTGGCCCAGACGCCTGCTCCAGGTGAGGACGTTTTTGGAACCTACAGTGATCTTTCCGCAATGGACAACATAACCAGCGATCTGGATATGCAAATTGTTCTATCTGCTGAAATTTAAGGTAATCTGCGAGAGTAGATCACCAGATTACGTTAGCTTCGAACCGGTACGAACTCGAAACGAACCCGGATCGTCTTGAGTTCGTTAGAGTTCGTTGCCGGGTGAAATAATTCATTATTTCGATATTTCTCAAAAAGCCGTGGATAAGTCTTTAAATTTTTAGAGTAATATAAGTATTGTTGTGATCATATGACTGACAAAATTGATTGGTACGATGAATTCGTTGACATGAATTACACTCCCTCAAAAGACGATCTGGTATGTTTATATTATTTTGAACCTGCAAAGGGCATCACTGAGAAGGAAGCTGCAGGAAGGATCGCATCTGAGAGTTCAGCAGGGACCTGGACGACTCTTTATGACCTTCCAGGAAGAGTTGAAACAATAAAAGCGCGGGCCTTTGAGTTCAATGGCAAGTATGTAAAGATCGCTTACCCGATAGACCTGTGGGAGCCTGGAAATGCACCCCAGCTTTTAAGCGGAATAGCCGGGAATATATTTGGAATGAAGGCCATTAAAAATCTGCGCCTCATGGATGTATCCTTACCTCAGAGTTATATCCGTTCTTTTAAAGGACCAAACCACGGTATTGCCGGGATAAGGTCATTATTGAGGATTAAAGAACGACCGATAACAGGCGCAGTCCCAAAACCAAAGATCGGATTTAGTGCGGCAGAACATGCAACAGTAGCTTATGAAACATGGATGGGCGGCTTTGACCTTGTCAAGGATGATGAAAACCTCACCTCTACTTCTTTTAACCGTTTTGAGGATCGACTTACACGAATGACAAAACTTCGGGAAAAAGCCGAAAAAGAAACCGGTGAACAAAAAGATGCTCTTTTGAATATCACGGGTGAAACAAGAGAAATGATCCGAAAGGCAAGATTACTCCATGATTCAGGTTGGAGGTTTGCGATGATCGATGTTGTCACATGCGGGACAGCTTCTGTCCAGACAATGAGGGATGAATGCGGCGACCTTGGTTTAGCCATCCATGCTCATCGTGCTATGCATGCTGCTTTTGACAGGAATCCAAAGCATGGATTGACCATGTATTTCCTTGCAAAACTCATGCGTTTAATTGGTGTCGATGAAATACATTCAGGCACTGCGATAGGAAAACTTGTGGGGAGCAAAAAAGAGGTTATGGGGATAGCAAGCGTGCTTCGGAATCCAAAGATCGAATCGGGTGATATGCTCTCGCAGGACTGGGGTAAAATGAAACCCACGCTTCCTGTATCCTCTGGAGGTCTTCATCCAGGGCTTATCCCATCGGTAATGAAGATACTGGGAAATGATTGCACATTGCTTGTGAGCGGAGGCATACACGGGCATCCGAAAGGAACGCGATCAGGCGCAAAAGCTGTGATGCAGGCAATTGATGCGACTATGGAAGAAATAGACCTGGATGAATATGCGAAAAAGAACAAGGAATTAAAAGAAGCCCTTGGGAAATGGGAATATTACAGGCCAAAATAATTATGTCGTGTACATCGCATTGATCTTGACATAATCATATGTCAGATCACAGCCCCATGCCACTGCTTCAAAATCCCCAAGGCCAATATCCACTTCGATAAATATTTCCTTGCCTTCCATGATCTCTTTCAGAGCATCGAGTTTCCCTTCGACTATCTTTCCGGAATCAACAAGCAAAACCTCGTTCCTGCTATCCGAGAACGTAAGTGATATCTTATCCTGGTCGATCTCTGCGCCTGAATAACCGGCAGCAGCGACAACCCTTCCCCAGTTAGGATCTTTTCCGAATATCGCTGTCTTTACAAGGGGTGAGCGACTTATCGCTTTTGCTGCTTTTCGAGCATCTTTCGTACTCATTGCGCCAGTTACTTTTACTTCGATCAATCTGGTCGCCCCCTCCCCGTCTTTTGCGATCATTTTTGCAAGACTGATACAAACATGGTCAAGCCCTTCCTGGAATGTTTCTTCTTCGCAATCATGATACCCGGTGGCAGTGAGGAGGGCCATATCGTTTGTGCTTGTATCCCCGTCAACTACTACCATATTAAAGCTTTTATCAACAGCTTTTTTCAGGCATATCTCCAGTTTTTCTGTCGGAAATTTCGCATCAGTATATATAAACGCAAGCATCGTGCCCATGTTCGGTTCGATCATCCCTGAACCTTTGGAGATCCCGGCAATACGAACGCTGTTATCAAGCTCGATCGCGATCTCTTTCATAGTGGTGTCGGTTGTCATAATGGCTCTGGCTGCGGCTTTACCTGAGTCTTGCGAATCTGATAAATTATCGAAAACCTCATCAAGATGCCCTCCGATCCATGTCCTGTCAAGATTTCGCCCGATAACGCCTGTGGAGGCTACTCCAATTTCATCAGGGCTGCATTTTAATTTTTGAGCAAGGATATCAGCCATCCATTTTGCATCTTGCATGCCTTTTTTACCGGTAAATGCATTTGCACACCCGCTGTTTGCGATAACTGCCTTTAGATCACCTTTTGAAAGTGCCTCTTTTGTTACTATAAGTGGGGCAGCTATGACCTTATTTCTTGTAAAAACACCTGCTGTTGAAAGTTCCCTGGGATCTGTTACAATTATCGCAAGTCCGTTCTTGCCCTGTTTTAGCCCGTGAGCTTTTATGCCTTTGACTGTGCAGATACCGGCATTGATATTTTTCATTTTTATTCCGCCGAAAGACCTTTTATTATGTCGCCTCTGGTAACAATCCCGGTAAGTTTTCCATTTTCAATTACTGGAAGCCTGTTTACGTCATATTTCACCATCATTGTGGAGGCATCCTCAAGCTCTTCATCAGGAGAAATTGAATGAACTGTATGGGTCATTATATCTTTCACCGGGCGAACTTTCATGTTCTCAAAGAATTTTTTTGTTTCTTCAAGTTTAACCAGATTCCTGATTGGTATTTCAATTATTTCAAACGGGCTGGGGAGCCATAATTCATTTGAAAATTCAGGGATCTTGAATAATTTTATCAGATCGGTTTCGGAAACAAGTCCCACGACTTTTCCATTATCAACGACAGGGATCCCGCTGATATGGTTCTGTTTGAACATATCTGCAAGATGACCCAATGTATCATCGGGTTTGCATATTATTACATCTTTACTCATTACATCTTTTATTTTCATAATCTTACCTCACGGAGCCAGACCCGGATGCCACAGGCCCGTTGTCTCAGGCAGGCCAAACATCAGGTTCATATTCTGGATAGCCTGGCCTGAAGCTCCTTTTACCAGGTTGTCAATTGCTGATATCACAACTATTCTGTCAGTTCCCTTTTCAATTTCAAAACCAATGTCGCAGAAATTGGAGCCGCGCACATTTCCCAGCATCGGTATTCCTTTTATGAGCCTGATAAAAGGTCTGTCTTTATAGAAATCACTGTATATTTTGCTCACTTCTTCGTCGCTTAATTCTTTCTTTACAAATATATGCGCTGTTGTAAGGATCCCGCGCACTGAGGGAATGACATGGGGTGTGAAGCTTACATTTTTCAAATGTAAATCGAGCCGGTTGAGTTCCTGGAATATCTCAGCGCGGTGGCGGTGGGAAGTGAGTTTATAGGCCTGGATATTTTCAGCCATATTGGGGTAGTGAGAAACTGCACTCGGTTCAACCCCTGCTCCCGATATCCCGCTTTTCGAGTCAAATATGACACGTTCGATAAGCCCTGCTTTTGCCAGAGGTGCCCCAGCAAGAGAAGCGCCAGTTGGATAGCAGCCTGGATTTGCTATGAATAGCTGGGAAGGAATCTCATTGTGCAGTTCAGGGATGCCATAAACCGCATTGCGTGGATCTATGTGTTTCATATTATATGTTTTTTCAAACACTTCAGTTTTGAGGCGATAATCGGCACTGAGGTCAACAACTTTCACTCCGGCGTCAAGAAGTGCGGGTACCACCTGCATTGCAGTGCCATGAGGTACCGCAGTGAATACAATATCGCAGCGTGAAGCTACTTCTTCGGGTTTAAGATCTTCAAATTCCAGGTCTAATATTTTCCTGAGGTGAGGATGCGTATCACTCACTTTTTGGCCTTTTTTGTTGCGAGAAGTTACCGCTTTTATTGATGCGACTGGATGATACGAGAGCAGACGCATCAACTCTGCGCCAGTATATCCTGAGCCTCCGATGATTCCAATGTCCATATTGTTCTTACATGTCAGGATAAATAATGATACTTTCGTTCCCCGAAACACCTTCACATATGTCTGAAACTTCATCCAATGTATTTTTCCCTGAAAAGAAAAGATGCGATGCACAATGACAATCACTGCATCCAAAGCCCTGCAATGGTTCAGAATATTTACTGACATTCCTGGCTATAACGCATTCGAGATCTTCATCTGTGGGCGAAAAAACAGCGCATACTAATTCAGATTGCGGCAGAAAATAATCAATGTGCCATCTCCGGGTGGTGTTTTTACCATAAGCCACGTCGAAATGTCTTCGTATGCGTTTATCTCCTCCGCTTCCCTGCGCTGATCCCACATAAGAATAATATCCTCTCTTGAAATGAAGCATGCCAAGTTTTCCTACGCGGATGTCCTTACTCTCTTTCATCCTGAGGATCAAAATGTAAATTCCTTTCATGGTCATGTCTCGCAGAAGTTCATTGGTTCGAATCCAATGTATTATTCAAATCAATACCAGATTCTCGTTACTATGCCATCAAATCCGGCATCAAAACTCGCCAGGTTCTGAATACCTCTGTTTTTCATAAACTCTATCGTGGAACAATCTGTTAAACTCAATTTTCTATCTGCATAATTAACAAAAGTTTTCCAGCTGTTCTCCAATATTTCCATATCCATAAAAATGAGGGTCATGAACCGTAGAATGTCTTTTTCTTTATTTCCAAGTATTAGATCCCTGGCGCTTATGGCCTTATTGATATCTCCTGTTTTGTAAAGTATAAATGTCATTGTCTCGTCAAAAACCATGTCCGAGGTAAATGGGGCTCCATATTCATTATTCAGAATTTTTTCAACGAGATGAACCGCATAGGTATGATGCTCATCCTTTTTGTTAATATACGCAATTAAGA
Source organism: Candidatus Methanoperedens sp. (assembly GCA_026552975.1). Taxonomy (GTDB): domain Archaea; phylum Halobacteriota; class Methanosarcinia; order Methanosarcinales; family Methanoperedenaceae; genus Methanoperedens. Next base: position 90,311 of record JAPMTR010000064.1, on the reverse strand, counting down.
CACCAGTATCTATGAAAATACTCATCTTTCTGTCCCATAGACTGTTATATCGATCTCTTTATCAGTCGTAATAACGCCCCAATCACTCTGGAGACTTTTTACTTTTTTGAGCTCTTTTTCAGAAAGAGGTAGATTAAAGAGCCTGCCAAAAAAATTCTCTTTCTTTGATCTTGCAAACTCAACTATATCAGAGAATAACTCCTGCTGTGTCATCTTTTTGCCGGTCTTGAGGGTCAATTCTGCTTGAAGCATGTCGAATGTGCGTTTATCTTTTTCATGGACTTTAATATTTCCAGTCATAAGTAAAAAGATAACTTTATCTTTAATATACATTTCTACTTTGATTTGATTATAAACAATACTGCACTGATAAAACCCGCCATCAAAGCTTTATGTTATAAGTGTCATCTGGGACACCTGTACAGAGGTCGCCCAGCCAGGTCAAAGGCAAAGGATTTTGGGTCTTCCACAAAACATCACGTAAGATTTATGGCTATGCATCCTGAAAAAAGACATGAAATAATAGGAAATTATAAGATATATATCTTACGTAATCTATAACGCAAAATGCGAGGGTCGCCCAGTCAGGTCAAAGGCGTTGGATTTAGGGTCCAATCTCGAAGGAGTTCGTGGGTTCAAATCCCATCCCTCGCATTCATTTCATAAAAGTTTGCTTTCTGCCCGGGCCCACAGATATATATTTTATTTTAACACACATTAGATCTTCTAGATTTTGCACATAATTCCTTGCATTTTCAGGAAGATCCTCAAGATCCTCAGTATTTGAGATGTCCTCATGCCATCCTGGGATATCATTATAGAGGGGCTTGCACCTTGCTACATCATATGACAGCTCTGGCATATAGTCAAGTTTTTTTCCATCCAGTTCATATCCGATGCACAGTTTTATAGCGTCAAGCCCTGAAAGCACATCAAGTTTGGTGAGGGCCATGGATGTATATCCATTAAGATCAATTGATTTTTGCGCAAGAGGCATGTCAAACCATCCGCATCTTCTTGGACGGCCGGTCGTTGTCCCGAATTCCCCGCCTTTATCGCGAAGGTGCTCTCCAATTTTGTTCGTCTGCTCTGTGGGAAGAGGGCCTTCCCCGACCCTTGTTATATAGGCTTTTATTACTCCTAAAACTTCATTCACCCTGGTTGGCCCGACACCCAGCCCGGAACAAGCTGAACCTGCTACTGTACTTGAAGATGTGACGAATTTTTGAGTCCCATGGATAATATCAAGATGTGTTCCCTGCGCTCCTTCAGCAAGAACTTTTTTGCCAGCTTTCAATGCCTGGTTTATCTCTTTTGAAACATCTGTGATATAGGGTTTCAATTTTTTCCCGATCCTTAGATAATCTTCTATTTCTGACCGAACAACTTTCGGATCTCCCCCCATTTCTTTTATCGCGCTCTCCTTCTGGGGAGCTATTTCCTCAAGCTTCTTCAGGAAAATATCCCGATCTGCAATATCAGCCATCTGTATCTCTTCTCGCCCCACTTTATCGACATAGGCAAATCCGATCCCCCTGTTCGTAGTCCCTATTTTCACAGCACGTTTAGATTCACGAAGACCATCAAGCGCGACGTGATATGGCATTATTATGCTTGTCTTAGCATCGATGCCAAGCCGCAAGGGCGGCACTTCCACGCCATTTTCAGATAGCATCGCAAGCTCTTCCATCAATATTCCAGGATTCATCACAGTGCCAGGGCCGATCAGGAGGCGCGCGCCAAAAAGCACTCCGGATGGGATAAGATGCAGTTTGTATGTCTTTCCTTCTGCGACAACTGTATGGCCTGCATTGTCACCTCCCTGGAATCTTGCGACAACATCGTATTCGGATGCCATCATATCCACTATTTTTCCTTTTCCTTCATCCCCGAATTGTGCGCCTGTGATTATTGTGAACATAAATATTTCACTCTTTATCTGTGGGAAATATGATAAGTTTAATTGAGATCATAATAGAGATCATATCAGATGTGATGCAAGGTTATAAATATAAATGAAAATAATCCATATTTAAGAAAAGGGGGCATAATATATGGACAAATTGTTTGAGCAATCTGAAACTGGCTGCTGTCCACGATTCGATCCTGGACCATGGAATGAAAAAGAAATATCATTAAAGGATAAACTATTTCTGAAAGATCATGTGAGGAGTATTTTGCATATTCCTTTGAACTTCGATAAAGTCATGGTAAAAGACATGGATCTGATCAAAGAAGCCGGGGCACTTCCACCACAACCACTTCTGTTGTCAGATGAGAACTCTTTGTGGGGCTCTGACGTGTATATTGCCGTAAGTAAAGAAATACCAGGGGCGCAGATTGAGAAGATATCGGGAACTTTTCTCACTAAAGTTTTTGAAGGGCCGTATAAGAATGCGGGAAAATGGGCAAAGGAAATGAAAGAATATGTGAGTTCAAAAGGTAAAGAACTCAAAAAGATGTATTTTTTCTATACCACATGCCCCAAATGCGCAGAATTTTACGGGAAAAATTATACGGTTCTTCTTGCGAAAGTTTAAGACTGGTTTTTACATTAATACCAACAACCGGGGCGTCTGCAGTTTTCATTTTTTCATCCTTTTTTTAATTTCCTCAAGGGCCGTCCTGGTATCTTTTCGCTCCCATACATGCCTCACCTGTTTATTAGAAAGAACAGAAGATAGTTTTTCGATCCGCTCCTGCACACGTTTTCGAAACTCTGGATCGATGACAGGCTTCACTATAGCTGGATCGATCTTCTTTTGCGCTTTTTCAACATGCAGTGTCCGTGATACATCCGGACGATCCCTTTCCTGTGATTTAAGGGCTTCAATTGCCTTTTTCCAGTCATTTGCCCAGGCCGATTCAACAACATCCGTATGTCTTACTGAGTTTCTTTTTACCCCTATGGCTTTAACATGACATGCCTTTTCACAGGCGCCGCAATATGTGCAAAAATCCTTCACCACATCGATTTTCTTATCTTTCGGAATGATCCATGCTTTTGAAGGACAGACATTGAAACAACCATGGCAGCCAATTGGATCGCAGCCTTTGAGTTTTTCATCGATCAAACCTATTTCACCCTCAAATGGTTTTGTCACCTTTGCGGCATCATAGGGGCAAACCGCTTCACACCAGCCGCAGCGTGTGCATTTGTCATCATCCACCTTGATCGTACCTGTAATTTTAGTGGCTACCTTTTTAATCTCTTCAGGATCAAAATTCCCTTTTACACTGATGGCATCCTCAGGACAAAAGGGCACGCACAGGCCACAATAATCGCATTTTGTCTTATCAACGACAAGATCATTAAATGGCATCAGGTCATCTGCTTTTGCTTTTTTCTCAAGAAGGATAAAAGCGGGACACAACACGGCACATGCACCGCACAGGGTGCATTTTTCCATGTCAACTGCGATCTCACCGGTCTTTCCTGGCTTAAAAGGTGCAAGCACCTCCTTTTTCGAAAATGTCAGATCAACTGATATTGCTTCTTCAGGACATGATTTCATGCATATCAGGCATGGAAGACACTTACCCGCTTCAGTATTTAAATCCGAAGTATCAAAGATGACCTTTGAATCAAGATGCGGAAACTGTACCAGTTCCAGTATATCCTTATCATTCAAATTCATCCTGACCGCCCTTACAGGACAGAAAGCTGCGCACATACCGCAAAAAGAACATTTTGTATGGTCAATGATGACAGGTGGTGCATCCAATCCTGTTGATATTTCTATCAAAGGCCCTGCCTCTATGGCTTTTGTTGGACATACATCGATGCAGATGGTGCATCCGTTGCATCTTTTATAATCATAATCCAGGAGTTTCTTTGATTTTGCCGTCTTCTGGGTGAAAAGAAAATGCGAATCCTTGATATCACTTTCCACCGAGATCTCCAGTTGCTCTTCTGCCATGCTATTCCTGCTTGAGTTCGCTGCCTACCGGCCCTATTTCTTTTAACTGCCCCACGAAGTCCTTCACGATCCCGGCAAACTTCTCACCTTCATTGGCTGCGATCCATTCCATTCGAAAACGACGCCCGTCAAAACCCAGTTCTTCCAGTAATTTTGAAAGTAAACTCATCCTCTGTATCGCACAGATATTTCCCATTGTATAATGACATTCCCCGAGCCGGCATCCTGCAACAAGCACCCCGTCGGCGCCTCGACGTAAAGCCTCAAGGACAAAAGATGGATTGACCCTTCCCGCACACAGCACCCTTATGTTTCGCATGTTTGAAGGATACTGTATACGCAAAGAACCAGCCAGGTCTGCCGCAGCATAACTGCACCAGTGGCAAAGGAAACCGACGATAAGGGGGAATTCGCTAATTTCACGCGTTGCCTCATTGATCTGGGCCATGATCTGTTCATCCGTATAATTCCTGATATGGATAGCGCCATTCGGGCAGCTGGCAGTACATGCTCCACATCCCCTGCATGCGACTTCATCCACCTGTGCTTTTTTGTCTTTTACTTTGACGCGCCCGAAATCACATACCTGCTCACATATCTTGCATCCGTCGCAAAGTTGGGGGATAACATAAGCGCTGTATGGTTCTATTTCAAGCTCTCCCTTATGAAGAAGAGCATTTGCTTTTGAAGCCGCTGCGCTTCCCTGCTCGATGGATACCTGGATCTCCTTGGGACCGCCTGCGCATCCTGCTATGAACACTCCTTTTGAATGCGTTTCAACCGGGCGCATCTTGGGGTGCGCGCTCTGGAAAAAGCGGTCAGGACGGGTTGAAAGTTTTAACATTTTACCTATTGCATCTGAATCTTTGCTTGCTTCCATTCCCACTGCCAGCACTACAAGGTCGCATTCCTCATCGACCTTTTCACCTGAAAGGGTATCTTCATAATGAATGAAGGTCTTGCCATTCGATTCTTCAACTTCTGCAACCCGTCCGCGGACAAAGGAAATCCCCATCTCCTGGGCTCGTGTATAGTATTCTTCATACATCTCTCCTGCCGCCCTGATGTCTATATAATGAACAGATATCCTCGCTTCAGGATATTTTTCAGCAAGTTTCACCGCATTCTTTATTGAGGCCATGCAGCATACTTTAGAACAATAAGGATTTCCCACCTGTTCATCACGTGAACCCACGCACAGGAGGAATGCAGCGCTTTTGATATCTTCTCCAGTGGATGGGGAAACGACCCTGCCATGTGTTGGACCTGAAGCGTTCATCATTCTGTCAAGCTCCGGGTTAGTTACTACATTCTTATACCTGCCATATCCATATTCTTCTTTTCTTCGCGCATCGAATACCTGGTAACCTGTTGCGACAATTATTGCCCCGGCATCGAATTTGAATTCTTCGACCTTCTGGTTAAAATCAACCGCTTCAGCAGGACAGGCAAGCCTGCACAGGTCGCAGCCCACGCAATGCTCATCTATGGAAGCACAAAGTGGCACAGCCTGGGCAAAAGGGATATATATGGATTTTCTTGAGCCAATGCCATGATCGAACTGGTTCGGGACATTGATCGGGCAGACCTTTGCGCAGATATCGATACAACCTTTGCATTTCTTAGGGTCAACATAGCGTGGTCTTGTCTCACCTGAGATCCTGTAACTCCCTGCTCTCCCTCTTATTCCCGTTATTTCAGAATTGGTATAAAGAGTGATGTTAGTATGGTTCTGGACATCTGACATCTTGGGAGCAAGAACGCACATAGAACAATCATTCGTCGGGAAAACCTCACTCATAAGCGCCATTTTCCCCCCTATTGTTGGCTCTTTTTCTACAAGGTGTACTTTTATCCCGATATTTGCAAGATTGAGGGCAGCTTCGATCCCTGCCACACCCGCTCCAATAACCAGCACATCCTTATTCGCAGGGATGGATTTTTTTTCAAGGGGTGAAAGGAGTGCCGCTTTAACCACTCCCATGGCAACAAGCTCTTTTGCTTTCTGCGTAGCAAGTCCGGGATTATTTGTATGCACCCATGAACCCTGCTCCCTGATGTTTACAAATTCAAGAAGATGTTTATTCAGACCCGATTGTTCAAGAACGCGCCTGAATGTGACTTCATGAAGACGCGGGGAGCATGCCGCAACCACTATCCTGTCGATCCTGTATTCCAGGATGTCTTTCTTGATCTGTTCCTGACCTGAATCACCGCAGGCAAAAACAACATCCCTGGCGATGGCAACATCTTTCAGGGCGGATGCATATTTCCTTACCTCTTCAACATCTATAGTCCCTGCTATGTTTGATCCGCAATGGCAGATGTATACACCTATTAGCATTCAGTTCTCCGGATTATTTGAAATCATTATATTATGTTCAGGTTTAGATAAATACATAATGTTGTTATAATATTCATTCTTTTGTACGGATCATGTAATACTTACAGGACACACCATAGATCTAACACGATTATACAAGATTATACAGTTACAGATAATGGAAACCCTTAAATACCCGGCATATCATATTAATAATGATGATGATAGGAAGTGACATGTCCGGGCCCGACCTCCTAACGGGAAGCTCTTTTGTCGCTATATGGGGGTTTGAAACCCCCCTCGGACAAACCTCCTCTTTATTAGATCATATATGAAAGATAGATTTAAATTCCTTTCCTGCCTCCTTATTGCTATGAACGATTACTGGGGTGCACCAGAAAAAGAATATGAAATATCCCTTCTGCAATTTGCACAGGTGCAATTATCAGAAAAAGGCTACTCGGTAATGGATGAAAAAGTTGAAGTGTGCAGCGGTGCCGGGGCCATGACCCTGAGCGGGATCTTGAAAAAAAAAGAAACAAATTTTGGAATATACATCCATGATGGACCAAAAAAGCGAAAGACAAGAGGTCCTCCGATCATCAGGGTGCTTTCCCTTCTTCCCGACATGAAAAATGTGGAGGATCTTCGGAATTATGAACTTTCCCATCCTGATTTTTATGATCTATTATTGCCTGAAGAAGCTGGTTTCAGGGAACGCGTAGAAGAAGATATAAAAGAAATTTATACAAACTTATATAATTCTAAAATAAAAGACCTTTATGACTCAGATAGAAGCAGCGCTGCAGACATTTTAAGAATGAGACTTCGAAAAGGGGTAATTACAGATCTGATTTGACCCAATCTATAATTTTTTCAATAATTTGCATAAGAGCAGCACATTCCCGGGATGTCAATAATATTTAATCCAAGTTCTTTGCTTATTGAGTAGGCTTTTCTTGAAGGCACAGCTATTCTGTTAATCCCACTTAATATAGCATACATATCAAGTGTAGAACGGTACCTTCCCCCTGGCCTCACGCAGCTTAATGATAGCGGCTCATCGAACATCTCCCTTGCTTTTGTGATCACTTTTACAACGTCCCCTATCTTTGGTGGTTTTATTCCCGCAAGTGCTGTTCCTTTTGTTGGAATGAATACTACTATCACGATCACTTCAGGTTTGAATTTCCTGACCATCTCAAGCGCCCTGAATTCTCCCTTGAGTTCCCCATTGTTCAATCCAACGATAATATGTGGGGCAAGCGGGATACCTGCCAATGAAAGATTTTCCAGTGTATTCTCATAATCCTTTGCCGAAGTTTTCAGACCAAGAATATCATGAATGGTCTCATCATCCCCGATAACATCTACAAGAGCCATATCCAAATATTTCGAAAGAAGGGCTGCCTGTGATTTATTAACTATACCTGTGTGGGCGCTTATTTTCAGGTTAGTTTCTTTTTTTATCTTTAAAATATTTTCTTCCTGGATATATGTCGGTACGCTGCCATCCCGGGAGCTTCCCCCACTTAATAATATTCCATTAGCGCCTTTCTTTTTAAGGAAAAGAGCTTCAGTATAAAGCCTGTCTGGTGATCCATCCAGCATGTGTTGCAGGTAGATTGAATCGCAGTGCTTGCATTTCAGGGAGCATTTGGTTCCAGTCAATGATATCGGAGTAAAAGGCTCGTTGAAAAATTCGAGATCGGCTCCAAAAAGTGTGATTCTGCGAGTGAAAGCGTGAAGCATAGCATTTTTAACTGGGGGGGCTGTTTCAAGCGCGTTTATAATTTTTTCAGCGCATTGAAGATCAAATGGCATAAGTCATCTGAATGTTTTGCCTCATTAAGAGATTTTCGGATTTTTGAAATTTATTCATCTCCAAGGTAAATAATATATATACTTAAAACTAACTTGGCGAAGAAATATTAGGAGGAATTATGGCAATTGCAGATTTGTTGTTGTATTCAGCCCCACTTGCGGGCATTATAGGTTTATTATTTGCCCTGTATCTTGTTTTGTATATTTTAAAACTTGATCCGGGGACAGAAAAGATGAAAGCCATCGCGTCAGCCATCCAGGAAGGTGCAATGGCTTACCTGAACAGGCAGTATAAGACCGTAGCGGTCATTGCGATCATACTTACCGTTGTTATTGCATGGGCAATAAACATAGAAACGGCCGTGGCGTTTGTCCTGGGTGCAATCATGTCAGCGGCGGCAGGATATCTTGGCATGAACATTTCAGTCCGGGCAAATGTGCGATGCGCCAATGCGGCAAAAGAAGGAATGGCAAAAGCACTTGATGTTGCTTTTAAGGGCGGAGCAGTAACGGGAATATCTGTGGCAAGCTTTGCGCTTCTTGGTGTTAGCGGGCTTTTCATAGTATTCGGAGGAAATGCAACCGCCGTAGATAAGATCGTCGGATTCGGTTTTGGCGCCTCATTGATCAGTCTTTTTGCGAGGATCGGAGGCGGTATCTTTACAAAAGCAGCAGATGTAGGCACAGATCTTGTTGGCAAAGTAGAAGCAGGGATACCTGAAGATGACCCAAGAAATCCTGGCGTCATCGCAGACAATGTAGGCGATAATGTTGGTGACTGCGCCGGAATGGCTGCTGACCTTTTTGAGACTTATGCAGTTACAGCTCTTGGAGCGATGTTAATTGGAGTTACTGTAGTTGATAAATTAGGCCCGAATGCAGTAATATATCCACTTGTACTTGGAGCAGCGGCGATCATTGCATCTATAATCGGCATATTTTTCGTGAAACTTGGAAAATCAGGCAACATTATGGGCGCCATGTACAAAGGAGCGGTAATTGCAGGAATTATATCCTTGATATTATTCTACTGGATCACTCTGACCATGATGGGGAATGATATACGCTTATTCATAAGTGCCCTTGTTGGTCTTGGTGTGACTGCAGCAATGATCCTTATTACAGAGTATTATACGGCAACAGAGCACGGCCCGGTCAAAGAGATCGCAAATGCCTCCGTAACAGGCCCTGGAACAAATGTCATTACAGGTCTGGCTGTAGGTCTTCAGAGCACAGCCATGCCAGTATTAGTAATATGTGCGGGCATACTTATTTCATATACGGTCATGGGTGGCGGAGCCCTTGGATTATACGGGATCGCAATAGCAGCAGCTGCAATGTTGTCTGTAACAGGCATAATAATTGCAATAGATTCATACGGCCCGATCACGGATAATGCAGGCGGGATCGCTGAAATGGCAGAGCTTCCAAAAGAAGTGAGAGATATCACAGACCCCCTCGATGCTGTTGGAAATACAACAAAGGCAGTTACAAAAGGTTATGCAATTGGCTCGGCTGCATTAGGTGCCCTGGCACTTTATGCAGCATATAGCAGCGAAATAAACAAAATACTAACCGCAACCCCGGAATTGGTAGGAAAACTGCCTGTAGAATTGATAGATGGAAAATATGAATTATTATTAAAACTGTCGGATCCAATGGTACTGGTAGGTTTGCTTATCGGTGGCATGATCCCATTCCTTTTCGCAAGCTTCCTTATGGGCGCTGTTGGAAGGGCAGCTACAACAATTGTAACAGAAATAAGACGTCAGTTCAGGGAAATAAAAGGCATCATGGAAGGAAAAGCAAAACCGGATTACGGGCGCTGCGTGGATATCGTAACCATTGCTGCCCAGAAAGAAATGATCATACCAGGTCTTCTTGCCGTTCTCTCACCCCTGGCAGTGGGTTTTGTTTTCGGTCCTGTCGCACTGGGTGGCCTTCTGATCGGAGTCATTATATCAGGTCTGCTTCTTGCCCTTATGATGACAACTGGAGGAGCAGCATGGGATAATGCCAAGAAATATATTGAATCAGGAAATCTCGGAGGAAAGAAACTCCCGGATGGAAGCACGAACCCAACACATGCGGCAGCAGTCGTGGGCGACACAGTCGGTGACCCAACAAAAGACACAGCAGGTCCGGCTATAAACCCATTGATAAAAGTAATGAATATCGTGGCAATATTGTTTGCATCACTTATTCTGAAATACTACCTGTTGAAATAAAAAAAATGAGGGCATGGCCAGATAGAAAACATGCCCTCATGTTATTTTTTCTCTATTATTTTTCTTCGGATCTATGATTTTTTTTTCAGATCTACCTTTGCCAGGATCTGTCCTATCATTAAGAGTCTTTAAGAACGCTACTATGTCTTCCTCTTCGGTAACCGACAAACCAAGGTTTCCCATCTCAGCTGTGTTAATATTTGCAGACACTTCAGGTGCCGGCCAGTCTTCGCCATTCCAGCCTTAACCAGGTAGGGACTTTGTGTTTGCCAATATTCTCTTCAGCTTTCCTTTCAAATATTCATCGTATCTTGATTAAAATGAGCTCACTTCTTTAGACCTTTCATATGCCGCTATTGATCTTGCAATATTATTGTATGCCTCATTCACCTTATTCTGGTCATCCTGGGGAAGAGCGACCACATCAGAGCAGGTATTCTTGGGCCATTTGATATTCACTTCGCTCCATACCTGTTTATAAAGATGTTTATAATCAGAGTTCACAACTCGGTAAACAAGACAAGCTGCATCAGGCAAACCCTGTTCCATCGGGTTCAGGAATGGTCCTTTGGCCTGTTCAGCAAGAGGGTCCCCAAGTGTCCATCCAGTTGCCCTTCCATCCCAGAACATGCCACCGGCCCACGATAATGTGGTCATATTTTGTGATAACACAGGACTCTCCCCGGCATAAGCGGAAGCAGGTGGTTTTCGATTTCCGAACCTTCCGGCTACTGATCCTTCATAGACAGATCCCATTACATTCTAAAGAAAACAGGGGATCCAACACTATTAAAATTAATTTTTCTTGCAACAAGTATTAGAAAAAAAAATAAATATTTTTTATATTAAAATATAGGAACAAATGAGAAACCATTATTATTCCACCCGCTTTTTAGGGGGTGAGGAAACTCATTGAACATAACTGCATTTTCTATTGAAAATATCCCGCTGATCAAACCCGATGATGACATTGCCCATCTTCTTTGCGAACGAACGCAACTCAAAGAGCATGATATCGTTGTAATTTCATCCACGATCGTATCAAAATCAGAAGGAAGGATCGTTTCACTTATTGATATAAAACCCACAGAAAGGGCAAAAAACATAGCCAGACAGAACAACATAGAACCGGGATTTGTCCAGGCTGTCCTTGACCAGAGCACAGAAGTTCTGATCGAATCTCCTTTTCTTCTTGTCAGGACGATCAATGGCAGCATCTGTGTAAATGCCGGGATCGATCATTCTAATGTCGAAGGCTCTAATAATATCGTCCTTCTTCCTGAGGATGCTGATAAAAGCGCCCTGGAATTAAAGAAAAAAATATTTGAATATACGGGTAGAAATGTAAGTGTCATCATCACTGATACCAATGGTAGAGCTTTTCGTAATGGACAAACAGGCGCAGCCCTCGGGTGCGCAGGGATAAGACCTCTGAAAGACTGGCGAGGTACAAAAGACCTCTTCGGAAGAGTCCTTGAAGTGAAGCATGAAGCTGTCATAGATGAAATAGCTGGATTTTCAAATGTACTCATGGGAGAAGGGGATGGCGGCACTCCGATCGTAATTTTACGTGGATTGGGTTTGTATGATGAGTCTTACGGGATTCAAGAATTATTCAGATCAGAAAAAGAAGATGTAATACGAACCGCAATTCTTAGATCTCGGTCAATTTGAATTGCCGTGTGTCTTTCTTCACTTCGAAAAAGGCCCTGGCAACATTACCGACTTTTTCCCGAAACTCTGCAGGTGTAAAAACTCCCAATCTCCAGTTGTCAAGCTGCGCTTTTTCAAGCGACGCAACAAGATTTGATGCTTTGTCTATGGGTATCATTGATCCATTTACCATGACCTGCGCTTTCATCTCGGCGATATCGGGTTTTTCGGGAATGTCCACAAGTACGTATTCAGGTTCTATCCCCGCCCTTTGTGCGATCTCATTTTCAATTCTGTGCTTATTTTTTCGAAGTTTTATGACATCATTATTCACGGAGTCAAAATCAGTGTATAGCGCCCGTTTGAAAAGCCGCCTATTCTCAAGTCTTTCAGAAATTTGAGATGCATAGCCACCTGAGTTTTTCATTTCCATCATAAAAGTGCTATCGTCCATTCGACGGAATAATTTCGGGTCAAGACCCTCCTCGATCAAATATTGCGCTGCATTTTCACACATTGATTCCGCTATCCTGCTGACGTGATGAAAATATACAGTAGGGTGCATAAGGAATCTTGAAACCAGAAGAGACTCAGCAGCCTGCAAACCTCCGATATTTAGCACAAGCCTGTTTTCATTGAATTTCAGTTCATGGATCAACCTGACATGGTCGATCAGTCCAAAAGCCACTCCCGTATAATGGGCATCCCGAACTAGATAATCCATCCTGTCCACATCTATTTCGCTGTGGATGATCTGCCCGGGGTCTGTTTCACCCCTGATATGCGCTGCTATGGCTGACGGGGACAAAGAAAACTCTTTGAGGATATCGGATATTTCACCTTTTCTTAAGAATTCTTCAATATCTTCATGGCTTTTCCTTGTATGGCGAAATATCAGATCTTCCGTGGCATGCGAAAACGGACCATGACCGATATCGTGAAGCAAAGCCGCAGCAAGCAGTTCATTTCTCTGTTGTTCATCCACCTGCTTCACCAGGTGTTTTGCCAGGTGATAGACACCAAGTGAATGTTCAAAACGTGAATGGTTAGCTCCAGGATAAACAAGATTTGAAAATCCAAGCTGCTTTATCCTTCGAAGCCTTTGCACCTGCGGGGTTTCAATGAGTGCAAGCGCCAGGTCGTCAAGTTCAATATAATCATGTATCGGGTCGCGAATAACTTTCATATTTATTTATGGTTTTTATTGTATATGCTCATAAACAAATATATACTATAAGGAACTATCTTCAAGTCTATGGAATTGGATGTTGGCTGGTTAATGGTTATTATCGGATTAGGCCTTCTGATCGTAGAAGCTTCTCAACCCGGATTTTTTGTCGCAGTACCTGGAACGATCTTAATTGTCCTGGGCGCTGTTACACTCTTTATCCCGGAGATAGCACAGGATTATGCGCCGATGATAATAGTTGTGACAGCAGTTATTTCAAGTATCCTGACAATAACCTTTTACCGCAAGATCGCCCCGGGACAGAAACCGCAATCAACAAGCATGGATAATCTTGCTGGAAAAGAAGGAGTGATAATAAAGAAGGTCATTCCGGATTCGATATCAGGAAAAGTCAAAGTTGATAACCAGATGTGGAGTGCGACTGCTGATAATATTATTGATGAGGGAAAAAAAGTGATTATCATCAGTTCCGAAGGTGTTCATATAAAAGTTAAGGAGGTTTAAAATGGCATATGAAATGATAATCGCGATATTTATCGTTGTAGCGATTTTGATATTGTTCATCTCAGGGGTTAAGATCATCCAGCCTTATGAACAGGCATTATGGATCGTTCTTGGTCAATACAGGAAAAGATTAAATCCCGGTTTTAACTGGGTCTATCCACTCATTAGCGATGTTATCAGGCTTGATCTGAGGACTCAGGTTCTTGACGTCGCGCGCCAGGAAGTCATTACAAAAGACAACTCTCCAACCAATGTCGACGCTATTGTTTATATCAGGGTCGTCGATCCAAACAAAGCATATTTTGAAGTAGTCAATTATCATGTTGCCGTATTATCACTTGCCCAGACTACACTTCGAAGTGTGGTCGGTGATATGGAGCTTGATGAGATCCTTTATAATCGAGATTTTATTAACACAAAATTGCGCGATATTCTGGACCATTCTACCGATGCATGGGGTGTCAAGGTCGAAGCTGTCGAGATACGGGAAGTTGACCCTGTTGGCACGGTAAAAGGTGCAATGGAAGAGCAGACATCTGCAGAAAGAAAGCGAAGGGCTGCTATTTTACTTGCCGACGGCCAGAAAAAAGCCGCCATCCTGGAGGCAGAAGGTGCCAAGCAGTCAAGAATATTGAATGCAGAAGGAGCACGGCAGTCAAAGATCCTGGAAGCAGAAGGCGACCGGGTTTCGCAGATCTTGAGGGCACAGGGTGAAGCCCAGGGACTCAGGATCCTTTCAGTTGGTTCTGTACCTCTTGACAAGAAAGCTCTGACCGTTCTGACTCTGGACATGATGAAAAATGTTGCAAATGGCCAGGCTACCAAGATCATCTTCCCGATGGAGTTCTCAAAGATGATCGAGCAGGCAGCGCAATATCTTGGGGCATCCGAAAAGATCCCGGAAATAGGTTCTCCAATGGATACAGAAAAGATCGTTGGTACTGCAGATGAAGTGCTTGGAAGGATCCCAAGGCCTGAGGAGTTAAGACAGGAACTTGAGAGCATTGAGAAGGAAATGGCCCGTGAAACTGAAGAAAGCCTGAAACAGGCCGAGAAGATCAAGAGTTCTGATGCTTCTGAGATCCCAAAGAAGAAGAAATAAGCAAATAAGTTATCTGAATGGATATTAAGATAAGAAAAGCAACATACACGGATATCAAAGATATAAAAAAGATCCTCTCTTTTTTTTTCCTTGATACCGATAATGTTGAGAAGAATCTTGCGGAATTCATTGTGGCGCAAAATGATCTAAAAATCCTGGGGTGCGCCTGCCTCGATGTTGGGAATATTGTGGAATTACGCTCGATAGCGATCCTTCCGGCATACCGCAATAAGGGAATCGGTTCAAAGCTTGTGAAGACAATTCTTGAAAGGGCGAAGGAATTGACTGATGTTATTTTTCTTCGAACAACCTCTCCTGTTTTTTTTGAGAAGAAAGGTTTTGTAAGACTTGAAAATAATGATAAAAAAGTTGTGTGGAAGGATTGTGAGGAATGCAATAAGTTTGATATTTGCAGGCAAACGATGATGAAAAAAGATCTCAGTATTAAGTGATACATTGTCAATAATTAGCGAAGTCTGTAAAAAATGCAAAAAATGTTGTACCTTTAGTAATCCTTATGAATTTAATTACAGGCCATTATTAAATTTGAAAGAAAAGAGATTATTGTCTAAAAAATATGGTGTAATTTGTGATAAACATAACCAGGTTAATATGAAAGAAGATGGAAAATGCGTCTTTTTTTCAACAAACGGATGCATATTAAATGAAGCTGAAAGACCGAATGAATGTTTATTATATCCTATAGAAAATTATTATATTTGGAAGCATAATAAAGATGGAACAAAATACAAATTTATTCCAAAAGGAGAGAAGAAAATATATACAATTGATACCAGCTGTGAACTTGGCGATAAATTAGTACAAAATTTCATTAAGGGGGGACAGAATGAGAATATCATTCAAAAAAAAAGACAGGAGATCAGGGATATCTTGAAATAAGTTGATCCATTTTCACTGTTCAAGCGGCAGAATGGAAAGATATAAGTAATGATTAAACGTGGTTAATATTCCTGATCACTATGACAATTTACTCTAAAAATGACTTCATGCAATTCATTAAACACTGGCCTAAAGATATAGAGATATGTGATGTCACTCTCAGGGACGGAGAGCAGACGCCTGGTGTAGCCTTTACAACCCAGGAAAAGATCAAGATGGCGGAAAAACTTGACAGCATCGGCGTTGATGTTATCGAAGCTGGATTTCCTGTGGTTTCAAAAGCAGAAGAAGCAACTGTGAAGGAAATTGCCCATCTGGGACTAAAAGCTAAAATTTGCTGTCTCTCGCGTGCGGTTGCAAAAGATATTGATACAGTATTAAGGTGTGATGTTGATTTTGTAAGTATCTTTATCGCAACATCAGATCTGCATCTTAAATATAAATATCATAAAACTTTTGAAGAAGCCACCTCATGTGCTCTTGACGTACTTGATTATGCCAAAGACCATGGCCTTAAGGTAAGGTTTGCGGTCGAGGATGCCACAAGAACAGATATCAATGTCCTGAAATCCATCTATAAATCAGCAGAAGAACACGGCGCGGATTATGTCAGTATTGCAGATACGGTAGGTATCTTGAATCCCAGCACAGCATTCTATCTTGTCAGTGAGATCAAGAAAACCATAAAAACAAAGCTGTGTATCCACTGCCACAACGACCTTGGAATGGCTGTTGCTAATACATTAAGCGCAGCTGAAGCCGGGGCTTTCCAGCTCCATACCACTGTTAACGGTATCGGTGAACGCTGCGGCAACGCTTCGCTTGAAGAACTGCTTGTGAGCCTGCGAGTACAATATGGTATTGAAAGATATGATGTAAGCAAGTTGATGGAACTTTCAAAACTTGTTGAAGAGTATAGTGAAATACCGATCCCCAGGACAAAAGCCATTGTTGGCGCAAATGCCTTTGCTCATGAATCCGGGATACATGTGGCTGCTGTTCTTGAGGAACCTATGACTTATGAATTGTTCGCACCAGAAATGGTTGGCGGAAAAAGAGAATATATCATAGGAAAACACACGGGGACGAAAGCCTTGAAAGGTGTTGTTCAAAAGATGGGGTATGACCTTAGCCATGAGCAGATGTGCATTCTCCTTGATAAAGTCAAGAGATGCAGTGAAGTTAAGAAAAAAGTCACCTGCGAGCGACTTACTGATTTTATAAAAGAACTTGAGTGAGGAAAAAGTCGAAATATCTGGTTCTGGAAAATAACTTTTATCTTCTTGCCATATATATCCCGTCCACCACTCTTTCGATCCTGACTGATATTTCCTTTCCAACCGGGATATTTCCTGCATCTACTATCGTCAAGACCCGGTCCCTGGCTATTGCAAGTTTTTCCCCCTTCATCCAGCCCGGTCCTTTGACCAGTACTTTTACTTTTTCATCCCTCCTGAACATCCGTGGAAGCGCCTTGCACTCATGACTTCCAAAATCCTGTGGCGTGAGAATGAGCTTTGTCCTGTATTTCTTCTCCCATTCACCAAGCTGCCAGTAGAATTTTTCCCAGTTCATGACCTTTGCATTGGGTTTTCTCCCATTCTTGTGCGGCAGCAATTTCTGGATGCCAAGCGCAGGCCATTTTTTTCCAGCCTGGATCTTAAGGGCAAATTCTATCAATTTTGGGATCTCGTCATCATTTATTCCTGGAAGCCAGACCGGTGCGATAAGTAGATCAATATCGGATTTCTGAGCAATATATTCAGCATTCTGGAGGACTTTTCCAATATCGTAATGATCAATTCCTGCGATATTCTTTGCTATCTGCGGGTCAATCGCTTCAATAGACATATTGATCCGGGAAAGCCCTGCTTCTTTAAGTCTATCAATGAGTTTTTCATTCAATAAGAATCCGTTCGTCTGCATGGAAACAGTCTTTACATGCTCATTCCCGGAAAGCCTCTCCACAAGTTCAACAAGCTGCGGATACATCGAAGGCTCTCCAACTGTGTCGATATGCGCTTCAATATCATCGACTTCCTTATAATCGGCAGCCCATTCGAAAGCCCCGACCAGCTGACCCAGATCAACCATATATTCCGAGATCCGCTGCTGGGAATAAGGTCCTGCATCAGTTGAACAGAATATGCATCCTAAAGGGCATTCGCTTATAGGCCGCACCTGCAGGACATTCGTTCCGCGATCTATTATACCAAAGGCGATGCATCCAAAAAGTGGGATATCGCGTATCAGGATGTTATTACATTTTGCCATTTTCTACCAGTATGCATTCATGACATCTCTTTTTCCCGCAGAACAATTTTCCGTAGTCCACGATCAGGGCGTGGAATTCCTTGTAAAGGGGAACATCCATCGGTAGAGATCTTTCAAAGATCGATTGCAATTCTTCGTAATTCCCTTCAATTCCCATGCATTTGCACATCCTTTTAGTGTATGCATCAATGACGAATTTTGGTTTCTCTGCCGCATATAATACGATGCTATCGGCAGTTTCTTCTCCAATTCCGTTCAATGAAAGCAAGATATCTCGAAGCTCCTGGGTGGATTTTTTAAAAACGTCAGGATTTTCATGGAAAAATAACGAAACATTCTTTAATCTCCTCGCTTTCTGCCTGAAAAATCCCGTGCACCTGATAAGCTCTTCAAGTTCCCCGGTATCAACTCTTGAAAGTGGTTCAGCTTCTATCAATCCCCTGACTTTTAAGTTCAGTATAGCCTTCTCCACATTTTTCCATCTGGTCTGCTGTGTCAGGACAGCGCCTATGATAACTTCATAGGGCGTATCTGCTGGCCACCAGTTCTTTGGTCCAAGTTCACAATACAGCTTTTCATAGACTTTGATCATGCGAACTTTATGCCAAGGTCAGAGAGCTTGTTCCGGATAGCAAGATTGATCAGGAAAGGTGTCAGGGACTCTATCATATATGATGATTCCAGACCTCCCCCATCAAGAGGGCGCAGGTTCTTGATATCATGTGTTAATTCCATAACGGTCTTTTTAGCATCATCATCGTCTGCGCAGATAACAACATCGTAATCTAGAATAAACTCTATTTTTGCCAATTTCCGTGCAGAAACATTATGGAATGCTGAAACTACCTTCACTGTCTTTGGAAGTATCTCCTGGATCTCAAGGGCTGCACTTCCCTGTCTTGGAGGTACGAATTCAAACATCTTGTTCTTCTTCATGGGAACAACAAGTGAGATCACGATCTGGTCTTTAAAAAGCGGTTTCAATTTTTCCAGGAGAGCTACTACACCCTGGTAGGGTACCGAAAGAACTACCACATCCGCGTCCTTAATGGCTGCTTCATTGTCACATCCTGTTATTGTGCAGCAATGTATTCCCATATTTGAAAGTGTGTTCTTATAATCACTGGCAACATTCTTTGCTCTTTCAATTTCACGGGAACATACAAGTATTTCATGTTTTTCAGCCCAGCGAAGGGCAAATCCTTCTCCGATGCTGCCTGTTCCCCCAAGTATAGCTATTTTCATGGTTTTTCAATTTCCTTAAGTATCTTTCGCATTGTGTGCATATTTTCTTTGTGCAGTGAAACGATCAGGTCACTCAGGACCGCAAATATGAACATCAGTATTCCTGTTACGATCAGAAGTGTTGCCAGGATCGTCAGGGGAACATGAGTAATATTTTTCAGCCATTCATTAACAACATAAATCCCCACCAGAAAACCGGTCGCAGATAATAATACTCCGATCAGGTTAAAGTAAAAAAGAGGATTGTGTGTCCTTGCAAGAAGATATATTGTTGAGGCGATCCTGAAGCCATCCCTGATAGGACGCAGTTTTGTAGCCGCGCCGCTTACTCTTGCAAGGTATGTTATGGGCACTTCTACGATCTTGAGATCTTTTTTTACGCATTCAACTGTGATTTCTGTCTCAACCTCAAAACCTGTCCTGTTTAATTCGATGTATTTATATGAATTGTAATTAAAAGCCCTGTAGCCTGAAAGAATGTCATTCAACCATATACTGTAGGCCAGGCCAAAGATCTTGTTCAATACATTGTTCCCGAAAAGGTTGAATCTTGTGAAAGCGCCCTTCTGGTAATTCGTGAACCTGTTGCCGATAACATGGTCTGCGTGACCTGAAATAACAGGTTCTAGCACTTTTTCTATCTCTGCAGGAAGGTATGTTCCATCCCCATCAATCATGACCAGGTATTTACTCGATATCAGGTGAAATGACTGGTTGATAGCCTGTCCCTTTCCTTTTCCGCTCTGGAGAACTACTCTTGCGCCTGCGTTCTTAGCCTGCACAACTGTATCATCTGTGCTGTGGCCGTCGACAACAAGGATGTCATTGTAACCCAGCGATTTGAATTCACATACCAATCCAGCGATCGTCTTGCCTTCATTAAGCGTTGGAATCAGAATGCAGACTTCATCTTTATTCATTCGTGGACTTAATTTGCCTGTATATACTTAATATTACTCTTAAAGTGTGAACTGAATTTCATTGGGGTTATTTACATCAAGGCCAAATGACCCATCCTATAATTTTGGAAACTCATATCCACAATTGGGACACATGACCTGCCCGCATTTCATAAAGCTGGGACACATCCTGCATCCCTGCGCCTCCTTCTCATCAAATTTAAATCCGCACAGAGGACATTGAGTTATCATAACAGGTGGAAATATCCTATAACTCTGAAAGCTATTCCGCCAATAAGTATTGCAAGAACTATGGTGAATGCCATTATACCCAGCGCCCTCCTCCAACCAAGCTCACGCCCAAGTACAGCGATGGTGGCCACGCAGGGGATATATATCGTATTCACAAGCGCATAGACAAACAATTGCGCAGGTGTCATGAAAAGAAGGAGGTTATTCGCCCCGCCCCCGTACATGACAACTGCAAGTGTAACAAGAAGCTGGAGGGCAAGTTCTTTTCTAAGTATCGCAAATATCAATGTCAGGCCTGCAACAGCGGGAAGCCCAAGCCATCCTTCAACAACCGGAGATAATGGGGCAGCAAGTTTCCACAGATATCCGGTTTCATACAGTCCGCCCAGCACCATTGAACCCACAAGCACTATCGGGAAAGCCACGAATACGAAGTCCTGGAACCTGTACCAGGTCTTTTTCAGGATGTTGGAAATTATGGGCGCTCTAAAAGGGAACATCTCCATAACAAGTCCTGTGGATTCACCGGGCATGATCCAGTTAAGACCCACTCCGACAAGGAAGACCAGGATCAGAACGATCAAAAAAATCGCAACGGCAGGCTTCCACCCTACGAACAGGGAAACCGCGCCCAGGATAACTGCAGTTCTGGCGCTGCAGGGAATTAAAGTAATAAGCGTGCTGGCGATCGTTCGCTCCCTTATCGTTGTCAGGACGCGCGTTCCGATGATCGCCGGAACATTGCAGCCAGCGCCTGCCACAAGCGGTATGATGGCGCGGCCGTGCAGCCCGAACTTATGCATGAGCCTATCAGTCAGGAATGCCACTGAATTCAGGTATCCTGAATCCTCAAGGAAGGCGAGCATGAAATAGAATGTAAGTACATAGGGTATGCCTACAGCTAGAGCTGCAAGGATACCCGCATCAAAACCCCAGATGAGGGTCTTTCCTATATGACCGCTCCCAAAAACATAGTATATCGCACCATCGATAAGAGGTGATGCATATACTGCCCAGTTGTTGCTTAACGTTCTGGAGAGCCAGTCCCCTCCATAAAAAAGGAAAGAAAACATTATTGCCAGGGCCCCAACAAGAATCGGGATACCGGTGATCGGCGAAGTGGTGTATGTCCAGATCTTATCAGAAGTAAGAGGTTTTACTTCACCCTGTACCTGTGAGGCTATCGAACCGGCAAGCCCGTGTCTTTCGCGTGCGATCCTTATCGGAGTTTTTTCACCATGTAATTCTTCTATTTCCCCGCTTATCTTTTTTGCCGCAGAGACGATCGAGTTACCATTTTCATGTTTACTAACAAGTTCAATGAATTCAGTGTCTTCTTCGAGAAGAAGGATCGATAATGCCCTTCGATTTATATCAAAATCAAAAGGTTCAAGCAGTGTTTCAAGTTTCTTGATGTTAGATTCAATATCCTCACCATAATGTGACGGATATTTGATGTCTTCCTTTTCCCGGGCAGAATCTACGGCTTTCTGGATCATTTCATCAAGGCCACTACCAGTTGTGGCTATTGTCCGAACGACAGGTACGCCAAGAAGCTTTGAAAGCTCCTCTGAATTGATAATGATCTTTCTTTTTTCAGCTTCATCCACCAGGTTCAGGGCGGCCACTATGGGTATTCCAAGGTCGAGGAACTGGATGAGCATGTAAAGATTTCTGGCAAGATTCGTGGCATCAAGTACCATTATTGCAACATCAGGTTTGCAATCAAGGACAGCCCTTCGAGCTACCCACTGGTCTTCTGAGACCGCACCCAGCGCATAACTTCCGGGAAGGTCGATTATGCCGATCTTCATATTTTTGAAATTCGTGGTCGCCATATTGAGCTCCACGGTTTTTCCGGGATAGTTAGCAGTTACAACTCCCATTCCTGTGAGACGGTTGAATATGCTTGATTTTCCCACATTGGGATTTCCAGCAAGTGCAAAAGTGAAATCCGTTGAGCCCTTTATTTCTTTAAGGGCGCCATGACATGAAAGAGCCATTATATTTTACCTTTATCTTTCCTCTATTTTACCTTTATTTTTGATGCAACTTCCCTGCCAAGAGCATACCTTGAACCTGAGACGCATACGATCAGTGGTCCACCAAAAGGGGCAACTTCCTCGACCCTGACGCATACATTGGGAAGTAATCCCAGGCAAGCCATGTACTGAAGCATTTTTGGATCTTCTTCAAACACATTGACGATTATTGCTTTTTCGTTAGCTTTTAATTCTGAAAGAGGTCTTACCTTTTCCTTCTCGAAGAGTCCATCCTTATCCGGTATTGGATGGCCGTGTGGACAGGTTTTTGGGTTCCCAAGGCTTTGAGCTATGCGATCTTCCATCTCGGGGCTTATTGCGTGTTCCAGCCTGCAAGCTTCATCATGCACTTCGTCCCACTTGAACCCGAGGATATCAGTAAGAAGCCTTTCAGAGAGGCGGTGCCTCCTGACGACCTTTTTGGCTATTTTGTTCCCCTCATCTGTAAGACAGACACCTTTTTCGGTGTGCTTTACAAGGTCTTTTTTCGCAAGTTTCTTCACCATCTCAGAAACAGATGGAGCAGATAGCTTCAGGTGTTCTGCAAGGCGCGATGTGCTAACAGGGTGCTGTTCCTGCTGTAATTTGTATATCGATTCCAGGTATTCTTCAATCCTGGGGGTATCTGCTTCCATCTTTCTCCTGAGTTTCTATTTTGTAAGTCCTGTATACAAATGTTCCTATAATGATCCAGTAGCCAAGGTATGCCATGACCTCAGTAAGTGAAGGATTGCCATTGTAACCCATGAGGGCTTTTAAGCTTGCTCCGATGAGTCCTTTTTCATGAAGGGGCGGATATGTCCCATCAGGATTCGGTGGCGGGTTCAGATCCCATACATTCGCGATTCCTTCAGGTATGATGCCTGCTTCGTTGAATTCATGCACACCTGTTGCCACAAGTCCTGCTGAGAATAATATCAAAAGGACACTTGTATATCTGAAGAATTTACTCACATCCAGCCTGAACATCCCTTTGAACATTATGAATGATAGTGCGATAACAGCTGACACTCCAACAATGAAACCGAAGATCGTATCGACCGGGTCGTTAATCGCAAGCGTCCCGAGGAACAGGACTGTTTCAACTCCTTCCCTGAAAACAGCTATGAATGACAGGGCTGCTATCCCGAACGTCTGGCCTTTAGAAATAGATAAGTCGATCTTTTCTTGCATTTCTCCTTTGACCTGCCTGGAATTATTCGCCATCCAGAGGATCATATATGTAAGAACGACCGCCGCTGCAAGTGCGGCTGCACCCTCGAATAATTGTTCTGCTGTGCCTTCAAGTTCGCCATATACTGTTTTAAAAACAAGGGCAACTGCCAGGCTTGCTATCAGGGCGACTATTACTCCGATATTGATATAGCGGTTGAGGTCTTTTCTTCCGATCTTTGCGACATAAGCCGCTATTATTCCTATGATCAGGGCTGCTTCAAGCGCTTCCCTGAATGTAATTAAGAAACTTGCGAACATTTTTAGATTCACCTTTTTGTATAATTAGGCTTACCTAATACATTGGAGGATTTAAAGTTTTCGGGTATCCTAACAAAAAAAATTAGGGTGTCATATTTCCTTTATCTTTTGCGCAGTTTTTTGCACATTCATAATTACAAACCCCATCTGGACGTTCTTGCCCGTCAAAGCGATAATGAGAGCATGTTCACCAGCTCTTACAGTCACTACCATGTGATCCTTTGATTCATACAACAGCATATCGATGTTCTCACCTGAAAGGGCCTCCATGGTTTCACCAGCACGTTTGAAAGTGGCTGCCCCATAGGCTGCAAATATTTCATTTTTCTCCCTATCCTGTCTTGTACATGCCATAATAAGCCCATCATGTGTAACTATAGCAGTGCTGATGATGTCTCCGGTAGAATTTTCCAATTCAGAAAGCGTATTTAAATATAAATCAGCTTTAGTAGGCATATAAATAATCAAGCTATTTGTTTTGACAATTTTATCAGCATTTTTCTAAGAACTATCACAGACATTATCGCAAGTACACCGAACATTGTTTCCAGTATCTCACGAATTGAATATGGCACCGGACAATAGGAATCGATCAGTCCCAGGACTTTCCATACAAAGGCAAAAATTACTGCAAAATGGAAGAACATATAGAAATAATTAAAACCTCCAGTTGATTTCATTCCAAGAACATATGTCGTATAGATGGTGATTAAACTCCCGATGATCCATACTAAATTTTCAGTTAAGGACATCATATTTTTAGTCTCTTCTAATCTTGTCCCTGAAAGATTGAAATAAATTAATAGGATCGGAAACAGGAGGATCAATGAGCCCGAAAGAACGATCATTGGTTTTGAGATCTTTTTTCTCTGATCTAATTGTATAAAGAGGAAGATCATGGTAAAAGTCATAAATATTGCAGACCAGATACCAAAAATGTATCTTAGCGAACCTAAGATCGGTGATCCGGTCAGGTGTCCCAGTTCACGTATACCGAAAAATAAAAATGTCAAAAATAGGAATGACCAGGTCAATTCCCCCACATTCCAGATATGCCGGTTCCTGTATGCAGATATGACCAAAATAATGGAACCCCACCAGAAAAGATTTGAGAGGATAACATGCAATCCTATGGTTTCTTCGATTCCATATAAAAACAGGGGCTCTATCATTATTACCATGATTAATTTTTCTTGTATATTAGCTTTTTTGCCTGATAAAGGTTTAATATACCTGTCATTAATAATGGCTACTATGGAATGCCTTGACCTTCAGGGAAAAGTATGCCCTTTTGTGTTATTTTATACGAAAAAGAAACTGGAAACGATACAATGCGGTGAAAAACTGGAGGTAATAACTGACGATCCAACAGCAAAGGAAACGATATCTGGCTGGTGCAGGTCGCATCAATATGAAATTTTGATGATCGAAAAGGCAGATCCATATTTGAAGATCATTATTTTGAAAAAATAATGCTGCAAAACATTTATCCAGATTGGAAATAACAGGGAAAAACATGAAACTTTTCGTTCCATCTCCCGGAGACATCAACAGCCTCAAAGAATTAATGTCTGCAAAGGAGAAGATATACTCAATTTTCATGGCAGGATCACCTGATTATATAGGTACGGGTAGAAGCAATCTTGCCTCACCCCAGCTTGAAGATATAAAGGCGCAGACTGATCTTGCCCACAAGAATGGCGTAAAGATGGAGCTTGTTCTTAATTCAAGCTGCATGGGCGCACGCCAGCTTACTCCAGAAGGGTACAGGACAAACAACTGGTATATCGAAAAACTTGTGGATATCGGGATCGACTCAATAGTAGTTGCCGACCCTTATCTGGTGGAGACCATTTCAAAGAACTTTGATGTGGATGTAGTTGTTTCCGTGCTTGCTTTTGTGGATTCGCCCCAGAAGGCTGAAATGTTCGAGAACCTGGGTGCAAGTTCAATTGTCATAGATTCAAATGTGAACCGACATTTCGATGTTCTTCATGCCATAAGGGATGCTGTGGATTGTGAACTGAAACTTCTTGTAAATGAAGGATGCCTGTACCGCTGTCCTTTCAGATATGCGCATTTTAACTTTTTTTCCCATGTGTCTGGTCCAGAACCAAGACCTAATGTGCCGAATGATTACTATTACCTGAAATGTCTTGAGCTAAGGATCGAAGCACCGGAACAGATCATAAAATCTCCGTGGATACGACCTGAAGATATCAAGCTCTATAAAGATATTACTGATGTTTACAAAATAGGGGGAAGGACGCATTTCGCGGATTGGATCCTTAATTGTGTAAATGCATACTATGGTGAAAGTTATGAAGGGAATCTCATGGATCTTCTGGATTGTACGAAGGATCTGAAAGACCTGTTCTATATTCCCAATAAAAGCCTTGATGGTGTCCTTGAAAAACAGTGGATGAACTGCAAGAAGGAATGCGGCAAGTGCGGTTATTGTAAGGGCCTTACAAAGAAGATTACGCAGGTATATTCAAATGGTGGAACAGAATCAGAAAAACTCCAGCCATGGGAACCATATTCGGTGAAAACATGATCACAACAGAACTTT
Source organism: Candidatus Methanoperedens sp. (assembly GCA_026552975.1). Classification (GTDB taxonomy): domain Archaea; phylum Halobacteriota; class Methanosarcinia; order Methanosarcinales; family Methanoperedenaceae; genus Methanoperedens. Next base: position 63,911 of record JAPMTR010000064.1, on the reverse strand, counting down.
TAAAGAACAGGGCAGCATTAGAAGATAAAATTCGAAAACTGATAGGAAGACCAATACTTTTGATTGAACTTGATATGTTTGCGCTGCCATGCGGGTGCGCAGGAATCACCGCCAACATGCGCGGGTTGGAAGTTGATGACCTCGAAGTTTTTGAACCGCATTTGTTAGTGATCCTCAAGGAAATGGCCGCAAATCTGGATGTAAAACCGACAGCTACTTTTGCGTTCCTTGTACCTGGAAGTTCTATCGTGGCCTCTCTTAATTGGCGCATACTGTGCCAGCGCTGCTACCCTGACTTCGCGCGTGGCGAAGGCAAAACGCCAAGACCGAATCTTTATATGCTGCAGTTTGAGCGGCGAAAATAGTTATTCATGGAAAAAGTACAGATGTAAACTATATCAACCAAATCAACCATTATTATTTTAATGACAATAAATGTACATCTGAGAAAAGTTAATGAAAAGCGATACAGGCTTTTTAAAAGCGCAGCTGTAAATAGGCATATTTCACTTAACAGAGCTTTTGAAGAAGCGATCGGAGTGTGGATATCTGGCAGTAGTGAACTATCAGATGACCAGGCATTAAACGATGTCATATTTAAAAAAATGAAAAAACAATTAGTAAAGGATTTTTCCGGTAAAACCATTGTAATAGCTGATGGTAAATTTCTTGGAGCAGAGGACACACTTGATAACGCATGGGCTCTGGCATCCAAACATAAGAATGCGCTTGTGACAAAAATTGAAAAAAAGCCGAAACATGCGAAAATACGTGGTAGCTCTCTGAGAATGGCAGTGATTGATGCGTATGAAATATGATTACGAGGAAATCAATGAAAGGTTTCATCCAGTAATCAATGGAATTCTGGCTGGCCCCTCAAAAATGGAGGATCTGACTTTTATTGTTGATACAGGATTTGAAGGAAATATCCTGATTCCCTTAAAATTATACAAAAAACTCGGTTTCCATAAGTATGAGAATCCTGCCTCAGAGTCCCCCCTGCTGGAAACGGTCGCGGGGATGGTAATAAAGATCAGGAGTGCTCCTGCAAAGTTGCGCATCGAAAATCTCGAAATGACCATTGATGTTTGGACAATGCCAGACTGTAATGAACTTCTGTTGGGACTTGCTGTTCTTGATAACCTGTTAATAAAACTGAATGGACCTGAAAAGCTTCTGGAAATATTGAAATCAAAACGCAAGTAATGAATAAATGAACTAATATTATGAGAAATTAATGGAACTCACCCCTTTTATCTCAACTTTCGGCCTTATCGCCCTGGCTGAACTTGGTGATAAAACTCAGCTCACTGTAATTGCATTATCCGCAAGGTACGATCGAAAAAAAGTATTCTCAGGCGTTGTCCTTGCTTTCATTCTCGTGACAGGACTTGGCGTATTGGTGGGTGAAGGATTATTGAAGATTATCCCGGAAGACCTGATCAAAACTATCGCAGGTATCATGTTCGTGGTCTTCGGGATCTGGATGTTATTAGCAAAGGAAGAAAATGAGGAAGAAGAAAAAACACGCGTACTTAATCCATTTATTTCTACGTTCAGCATGATAGCTCTGGCAGAAATGGGGGATAAGACGCAGCTTTCAGCCATCACTCTTTCAGCAAAATATGGCTCCCCATATCTTGTTTTCTCTGGAGCTGTCCTTGCCCTTGTCTTGATCAGTCTTCTTGGGATATTTGCCGGAAAGAAGCTTTGTGACATAGCGCCGCTATCAAAGATCAAGCTGAGTGCAGCTGTAATGTTCATTGTTTTTGGGATCATGTTTATAGCCGGATATTAGGAAATAATAAATATATTCTGCAAAGTTCTATACCAAAGAAATATAATAAGATGGTATATGATCTCACACATAACAGGCGAGATAGCGCAATCCGGTGATGGATATGTCGTAATTGATGTGGCAGGTATCGGATACCAGGTGTTTGTTCCAAAATCAATATCATATGACCTCGCAGGCAAGAAAGAAATAATAAAACTTCACACATATCTTCATGTCAGGGAAGACGCTCTTATTCTCTACGGTTTTCAAGATCAAAGCCAGCTTGAGATGTTCAAGCTCCTGATAAGTGTTACAAGAGTTGGGCCTGCTGTTGCAATAAACATTTTGTCCCAGATTAAGATAGAAGAGCTTGCAGCGGCCATAATCCATGACGATGAAAAAGTCCTGACACGCATATCAGGTGTGGGCGCAAAGAATGCGAAAAGGTTGATCCTTGAATTGAAGGATAAGATGAAAAAGAAGATGGAAGGAGTTGTACTTCCCCCGGGCAGTGATAATTATGATGCCGTTTCAGCGCTTGTTTCTCTAGGGTTCCCGAGGCAGGATGCGCAAAGGGCGGTGGAAGCTGTTTCGATAAATGGTGGGTCCGTGGAAGCGCTCATCAAGGCTGCGCTAATGAAGATGCGAGAATGAGTGAAATTCAACAACGAACTTGTATTAACTCCTTACTAACTCACGCTGCTAGAGTTCGATTAGGTTCGCATTGTTTAGTTATTATTTTCGTACCATAAAGGTGAAAAAATCTCTTCCCCTGTAAGTAAAGTATTTATAGAACTACAAACACTTAGAAATATCTTTACTTTGGAGGTAAATTCATCATGGCAGGACAACTAAGCGGACAGCCTATTATCATATTAGACAAAGACAAAACAAGAACCCAGGGAAGAGATGCCCTTGGATTTAATATCTCTGCGGCAAAAGCCGTGGCTGATGCAGTTAGAACAACACTTGGTCCAAAAGGCATGGACAAAATGCTCGTCAATCCCGTAGGGGACATTGTTATAACAAACGACGGTGCCACGATCTTGCGGCAAATGGATATCAAACATCCTGCAGCAAAAATGATGGTGGAAGTCGCCCGCACTCAGGAAGATAAAGCAGGAGATGGAACCACAAGCGTGGTCGTTCTTGCAGGTGAGCTTTTAAGCAAAGCCCATGAACTCGTGGAAAAGGGAGTTCATCCAACAACGATCGTAAGAGGTTACAGCCTTGCATCGGTCAAAGCCCTTGAGGTCCTGGATGATCTGACCATCAATGCCTCAGAAGAAGTCCTTGAAAATATCGCAAAGACCGCACTTGGCGGAAAAAGCGCAGATATGGCTCTTGATTCACTGGTCAAACTGTGTGTTGAGACCGCAAAATCGATAAAAGATGGTGGAAAAGTCAACATCAAAGAGAATATCAATATCATCCACCAGCGCGGAAGAAGCATAAAAGATACTAAATTCATCCACGGCCTCGTCATCGACAAAGCAAGGGCCCACAAGAACATGCCAAAACGCGTTGAAAACGCTAAAATAGCCGTACTGGACACAGGCATCGAGATCGAAAAGACCCAAGTGAAATCAACACTTAAAATAAAAACCCCGGAATTGCTCGCACAAGCAAGGCTTGAAGAAAGTAAGCTCGTTGAGGAGAGAGTGGAAGCACTTGCAAAAACAGGTGTTAACGTCGTATTCACTGAAAAAGGCATAGATGATGCCGGAATGCATTTTCTTGCGAAGAAAGGAATTCTTGCAGTCAGAAGATGTAATGATGGAGAGATAAAGAAAATAGTAAAAGCCACAGGCGCACGTGTGGTTTCAAAAGTGGACGGGGTTGGACCTGAAGATATAGGTAAAGCTGCGGTCGTGGAAGAGCGCGGCGTTGGCAATTATAAGATGATGTATATAGAAGGATGCGAAAATCCAAAGGCAGTTTCTATCCTGATATACAGTGGCGCAGAACATGTCGCTGATGAAGTTGAGCGTGCTCTTGATGATGCCCTGCATGTTGTAGGTGTAGTCATAGAAGATGGAAAGATAGTAGCAGGCGGCGGCGCTCCGGAAATAGAAATGGCCATAAGGCTGCGTAAATACGCCACTACATACGGTGGGAGGGAACAGCTTGCGATTATGGCCTTTGCTGATGCGCTTGAAGAAATACCAAAAGCGATCGCTGAAAATGCAGGCCATGATGCAATAGATATCATTGTTGACCTGAGAAACAAACATAATACAGGTCAGAAGACTGCAGGTTTGAATGTGTTCTCTGGAAAATCCGAAGATATGCTAAAAATCGGGGTCATAGAGCCGCTCAGGGTAAAGACCCAGGAAATAAAATCAGCTACTGATGCTGCAGTAATGATCCTCAGGATAAACGATATCCTCATGGCAAAAGAAACCGGCATGATGGATGTCAAACCTGAACATACCGCAAATTTCTATGATGGTATCCAGGCTCCAGACGTAGGAGAAGATTAAAAATAAATAGAATAAGATCTAATTTAATAATACCAGAAGGTGAAAGTGGTATAGTGTACAATGAATTGGAAATCCAATTATTTTAATATTTTTAATGGAGATTTTTATTTGAAAACAAACCCGAACAATAACATTGATGAAACCGAGGAAAAAACCGAAATTCCGGAAGTTGAGGAGACTGAGCTATCAGCGGAGGAAAAACTCCAGAACGAAATAGACCATCTCAAGAAACAACTGATGGACGAAAAAGACAGGTATCTTCGCCTGAACGCTGAATTCGACAATTCCTGCAAAAGAGCAGTTAAAAACCATGAAGAATTCATAAAATATGCCGGTGAGAAGATCATACAGGAATTTATCGATGTTTTTGAAAGTCTCGAACGGGGAATTGAAAATGCAAAGAAGACTGATAATAAAGATAAATTGATCGAAGGAATGGAACTTGTATATAAGAAATTCAGGGTCGTGCTTGAAAAAAATGGTCTTTCCCCAATAAAAGCACTGGGTGAAAAATTCGACCACTACAGGCATGAAGCTATGATGCAAACGCTTACAAATGATTGTGAAGAGGATACAATACTTGAAGAATTTGCAAAAGGTTATATTTTAAATGGAAAAGTCATTCGTTATTCTAAAGTGAGAGTATCGAAATTTGAAACTCCTTATAAAAAAGAATCAACTATAGAAACAGAAAATGAGGTGAAATGATGGCAAAGATAATCGGAATAGATCTGGGTACAAGCAACTCAGCTGCAGCTGTAATGCAGGGGAACAGACCAGTAATCATACCAAGCGCAGAGGGTGTATCCCTTGGCGGAAAAGCATTCCCGTCATACGTGGCATTCACAAAGGATGGGCAGAGATTGACCGGGGAGCCGGCACGAAGACAGGCTGTGACAAATACTGAGGGCACCGCATATGCATTCAAGAGAAAGATGGGGACGGATTTCAAGTACAGTATCCGCGGCAAGGATTACAGGCCACAGGAACTTTCAGCCTTTCTGCTCCAGAAAATCAAACAGGATGCAGAGGCATTTCTTGGAGACAAGGTCGATAAAGCAGTAATAACCGTACCTGCGTATTTCAATGATAACCAGAGACAGGCAACCAAAGACGCAGGAGAGATTGCGGGTCTTGAGGTCGTAAGGATCATCAATGAACCAACAGCTGCATCACTTTCATTTGGTCTTGATAAAACCGGTGACCAGAAGATCCTGGTATTTGACCTTGGGGGAGGCACACTTGATGTAACCATTATGGAGATGGGAGGCGGCGTATTTGAAGTAAAATCCACTGCAGGCGATACCGCACTTGGCGGTACTGATATGGATAATCTCCTTGTGGCTTATATAGCAGAGGAATTCAAGAAAGAACATGGCATTGACCTTCGAAATGACAGGGTTGCAAACCAGAGATTAAGGGATGCGGCAGAGAAAGCAAAGATCGAGCTTTCAACAACCATTACGACCGAGATCAACCAGCCATTCATAACTGCGGATGCAGGCGGTCCTAAACATCTTACAATGTCTTTGTCACGGTCAAAACTTGAAGAAATTGTCCGTCCCGTCATAGACAGGTGCCGTGCTCCCCTGGAGAGGGCAATATCCGACGCAAAAGTTACAAAAGATAATATTAATAAGGTAATCCTTGTTGGCGGACCTACAAGAATGCCGATAATCCAGAAGTTCGTTGAGGATTATGTGGGAAAGAAAGTGGAAGGGGGTGTTGACCCCATGGAATGTGTCGCAATGGGCGCTGCTATCCAGGCAGGTGTGCTCTCAGGTGAAGTAAAGGATATCCTGCTTCTTGATGTTACTCCGCTTACTCTTGGTATCGAGACCCTTGGGCATGTAATGACAAAGCTGATAGACAGGAATACTACAGTTCCTACTCGCAAGAGCCAGACCTTCTCAACTGCGGCTGATAGCCAGACAACTGTTGAGATCGTGGTGCTCCAGGGTGAGAGGGCGATGTCTTATGACAATGTTACCCTTGGCAGGTTCAACCTTGTAGGAATACCGTCTGCGCCACGCGGAATTCCACAAATTGAGGTTACTTTTGATATTGATGCGAATGGTATCCTTCACGTCACTGCAAAAGATATGGGAACAGGCAAGGAACAAAAGATGACCATCACTGCGCCTCTTAAGATGTCTTCGGATGAAATCGACCGAAAGATCAAGGACGCTGAGAAATTCGCAGAGGAAGATAAGCAGCGAAAGGAAAAAGTGGAACTCCAGAACCAGGCTGATACACTTATATATAGTACCGAAAAGACGCTCAAGGATCTTGGCGATAAAGTCAGCAGCGACCAGAAACAAAAGGCTGAAAAGGCTGTTGAGAACCTGAAGGATGCCCTTAAGAGCGAGGATGTCAGCAGGATAAAATCAACTATCGAAGACCTCACTAAAGAGATGCATGCCATAAGCACCATTCTTTACCAGCAGCAGGCGCAGCAACAGCAGGGCCAACCTGGTGAAGGACAGCAGGAAGCACCCACAGAAGAAGGTAAGAAGGATGAGAATGTCACTGACGCGGAATATAAAGTAGTGGATGAAGATAAAAAATAAGTGAAAACCCGCATGATCGACGGATTGCACAGATTACGCGGATATACACGGATTTGATTATCCGTGCAAATCCGCGTAATCAGCGTCATCCGCGTTCTATTTTCATGACACAAGCATCAGGAAAAACTTGCGATGGAGCGAAGACTTTTTTTCTTTCTTTATATAGTCACTTTTTATACCTACAAAAAACATCAAATTTCATAACATATAGATTAATATTTATATACAAGCCCGAAGAATTCAGTCATTAGTTCCTGGTATCTTCCCCAGTGCTTCATCCAGTTCTTTTGCCAATTTGAATGGTATTCCCACCACTACTTCATCATCCCCGTATTTGCTGTGTTTTCTTGAACCCTTGCATCCCAGCGAGATCCCTATCTTTCCCTGAAGGGGATATACCGTGCAATCGCTGCATATTGAAGCAATACCGCCTGTCCTCATTTCAAATGGTTCTCCTGTTATGAATGACATGGCCTGGATCATTCTCATCGCTCTTTCTGGCTTCAGGAAAAGAATAAGAATATCTGCACTTTCTCCTGTGAATGGGGCTATTTTTATTGATCTTCCCTTTGTTGTTATCCTGTACAGATTCTGTGTGGCAGTTCTTGCAGCATCCAGATTTGCATATCTTTTGGATCCATAGTAATAATCAAGCGGTGTTTTTTCTGTATCACCCAGCACATATGCCCCGACCCTACAACCCTGGTTCTTTATTAGAAAGGATTCGCCTGATCTTGCTTTCTGGATCAGTTCACAAAATAAGTGAAGGGATGGTTCGCCTTCTTCATCTGTAAATAGTATGCTCACGGGAGCTCCTTTTTCCATTAAAGCCTGAATATTTAGAAAATCACAATGGAAATCAGGACTGGTGATGTCTATTTCTTCTATGGCTTTAACCGAGTACATAACATTTCCAAATGATTATTTACATAGTAAAAGAATGTTTGTTTTTTGCATATTATTTTATATCCTCTGAATCATAGTATGGCCTATTTGGCGAATAAATTTTAATCGCACAAATGAGTATGAAATGGTAAATAGGATCGAAGTCGGCTTTAAAAAAGGAATGAAAGATGCTCTTGGCGATAGTGTCAAGAAAAGGATAATAGAAGACATCCATATTAATGTGGATGCTGTGAGGACAATTGAAGTCTATTCTATTGATGCCGATCTTAAGGACGAACAGGTCAGGATCCTCGGAGAAAAACTATTCTCCGACCCTATTATACAGGTTTTTTCAGATAAGGCGCTTGCTAAGGATTTTTCATGGATCATAGAAGTTGGCTTTAAACCCGGCGTAACAGATAATGTGGGTGCGACTGCAAAACGAGCATGTGAAGATATACTTGGAATTTCCATAAAAGGCGTCTATTTCTCAAGACAATATCTTTTAAAGGGGAAGATCACAAAAGAAGATGCAGAAAAGATAGCAGGAGGACTTCTTGCAAATGGTCTTATTGAACGATGGGAAATTATATCAGATGAAGACCATGCAAAAGGAGAACATGTACATCTTCCAATTCCGGTAGTGAAGGGAACACATACTCCTTCAGTCGCCCTGATCAACCTCAATATAAGCGACAAAAAATTAAAGGAAATGAGCAACCAGAAACTTCTGGCCTTAAACATCGCAGAAATGAAAGCCATCCAGGGATATTTTAACGATGAAAAAGTCTCAGGGCAAAGAGTTGAATTTGGTCTAAAACTACCTACAGATGTTGAAATTGAAGTGCTTGCGCAGACATGGTCAGAGCATTGCAAACATAAGATATTCAATAGCCATATCACTTATTCTGATGAAAAAGAAACCCATGTCATAAACTCGTTATTTAATACTTACATAAAGCGCGCTACAAAGGAAATAAACAAATCCTGGCTTGTTTCTGTTTTCACAGATAACGCTGGCGTGATCAAATTCAATGACGATTATAATCTTGTCATGAAAGTGGAAACCCACAATACCCCCTCTGCCCTTGATCCGTACGGCGGCGCCATTACCGGCATCGTTGGCGTCAATCGCGATCCTCTTGGCACAGGCATTGGAGCCAGATTGATATTTAACACAGATGTATTCTGTTTTGCCTCCCCCTTCTATGACAAAGAAATGCCTCCGCGGCTCCTTCATCCAAAAAGAATATTTGAAGGAGTAAGGCGCGGCGTTGAACATGGCGGGAATAAAAGCGGCATCCCAACTGTTAATGGATGTATAGTTTTTGATGAGCGCTATCTTGGAAAACCTCTTGTATATTGCGGAACCGGTGGAATAATGCCATCCGTGATCAACGGAAAACCATCCCATCTCAAAGAGATCAATAACGGTGACCTCATTGTAATGACAGGAGGGCGCATCGGGAAAGACGGCATCCACGGCGCCACATTTTCATCACTCCAGCTTGATGAAGATTCACCCGTGACTGCTGTCCAGATAGGCGACCCCATAACCCAGAAGAAGATGGTGGATTTTCTTCTTGAAGCGCGAGACAGGGGAGTATATAATTCAATAACTGATGACGGCGCAGGGGGTATTTCATCATCTGTGGGCGAGATGGCACAGACATCTGGTGGATGCCTCATAGAACTTGATAAATGTCCGTTGAAATACCCGGGTCTTGATCCCTGGGAGATACTTCTTTCCGAATCGCAGGAGAGAATGACACTTGCTGTGTCTCCGGGAAAGATAGATGAATTCCTTACCCTGGCAGGAACAAGGGATGTCGAGGCGACAGTGATAGGAACATTTACTGATTCAGGGAAATTCCATGTAAAATATGGCGATAAAACTGTGGCTTACCTGGATATGGAATTCCTGCATAATGGACTTCCAGAGATGAAACTCAATGCCTGCTGGGTCAAGCGCAGGTTCGAAGAGCCTGTTATCGGGGTGGTGGACATGGAAACGACGCTTAAAACCCTCCTATCACGATTGAATATCTGCTCAAAAGAGTATGTCATACGGCAGTACGATCATGAAGTCCAGGCAGGATCAGTGATAAAACCACTCACATGTGATGGACCAAGTGATGCCGCTGTTATTCGTCCGCTTCTTGACAGCATGGAAGGTGTCGTAGTCGCAAACGGTATCTGTCCGAGATACGGGGATATCGATACCTACCACATGACCGCGTGCGCCATTGATGAAGCTGTGCGAAACCACATTGCAGTAGGCGGTTCATTTGACCATCTAGCAGGTCTTGATAATTTTTGCTGGTGCGACCCTGAGAAATCTGAAAAGACGCCTGATGGGGAATATAAGCTTGCCCAGCTTGTGCGGGCTAACATGGCGCTGTATGATTATACAAAAGCATACGGGGTCCCCTGCATTTCCGGGAAAGACAGCATGAAGAACGATTACCAGATAGGAGGGCGCAAGATCTCCATTCCTCCAACTGTTCTTTTTTCAACCATAGGAAAGATAGAGGATGTCAGGAAAGCAGTGACCATGGATGTTAAGAAACCCAACGACAGGGTTTACGTCCTGGGAATGACAAGAGACGAGCTTGGAGCGTCCGAATATTATGCATCTCTCGGGTTTATCGGCAACGATGTCCCCAGGGTGAACGCGCTTTCTGCGAGAAAATTGTATCTCGCTCTTGAAAAAGCCATCAATGAGGGTGTTGTCGCTTCATGTCATGACTGTTCTGACGGCGGTCTTGGCGTTGCACTTGCTGAAAGTGCATTTTCCGGAGGTTTTGGGATGAACATTAGCCTTACAAAAGTCCCTGTTGAGAATATAAGTCGCTCGGATACGATACTGTTTTCCGAATCCCAGAGCCGTTTTGTTGTGACAGTGGCGCCTGGAAATGTTGCCAGGTTCCAGGGGATCATGAAAGGTACGGTGTTCGCTGATGTGGGTGAAGTTACAAAGCAGCAGGAGTTCATCGTGAAAGATGGCGAAAAAATGGTGATCCGCATCGGGATCGAAGAGCTTAAGGATGCCTGGCAGAAGACGTTACGGTGGTAGGGAAAGTGATTTTATGAGAAAAGATAATCCAGAAATCCCAGATATTATCCTCAGGTTGCAGGAACAGGCAAAAAAGAAGCATATTCTAAAATTATGGAGATAATATACTAATGACCACTAAAGCGCTCATCCTGACTGGCTTTGGAATAAATTGCGACATCGAAACAGCGCATGCTTTCAAAATTGCAGGAGCAGAAGCAGAACGAGTTCATATCAACGACCTGATAAACGGCGCAAGAAAATTATCGGATTTTCATATCCTCGCATTCCCGGGCGGCTTTTCTTTCGGAGATGATATCGCCTCTGGAAAAGTATTGGCTAACATGATCAAATATAATCTTGGCGACCAGATTCAGGAATTCATCGATTCGGGAAAACTGATATTCGGTATCTGCAATGGTTTCCAGGCAATGGTCAAGATGGGGTTATTACCGGCGTTTGACGGTGATTATGGGACGCAGGATGTAACACTCACATTTAATGATTCAGGACGATTCGAGGACAGGTGGGTGTACCTGAAGGCGAATACGAGATCAAATTGTATATTCACAAAAGGGATTGAGAACATATTCCTTCCTGTGCGCCATGGTGAAGGCAAGTTCGTGGTAAAAGGTCCGCAGGTGCTTTCGAGATTGAAAAAAGGTGGACATATTGTGTTCCAGTACACTGACAGTGTAGGAAAAAATCCTGGATATCCAGAAAATCCCAATGGTTCGATAGAGAATATCGCAGCCATTTGCGATGAGACAGGGAGGGTATTTGGCATGATGCCGCATCCTGAGGCTTTCCAGCACAGGACGAACCACCCGGGATGGACGCGAGAGGAATTGCCTGAAGAAGGGGCAGGCATTGCTATATTTCGAAATGCTGTAGAACATATGAAAGAAAATTTGTAAATCAGTAAAATTCATATCCGATTAGCTCAATAATATGTGGGCATGACAGTATTAGATGGATACAAATCTTTTTTTGAAACAGAAGACGATCCAAATCTTAAGGCTTCTAAGAAAAAAGATGGGATGTTCTTCATTTTTCGCTCACTTGAGGCATGGAAAGAAGAAAAATGCAACGACGAAGATATTCCAGCAAAAGAACTTATTATTAATGAATTCAAGAAAAACCGGTTTCTGGCACATCCATGAGAATATGAATATTAATATCACCTTTTTTGATACCAGAAGCGAGATCAATACGGAGAGATAAAAGATGTCACTCAATTATGATGAAATAACCCGGAAATATGAAAAATATGTTTTCCAGACTTATACACGTCAGCCAATAGCCATCAAGAGCGCAAAGGGCGCGCTTGTGACAGATGTCAATGGAAAAGAATACATTGACTGTGTGGCAGGGATCTCTGTTAATAATGTTGGACACTGCCACCCTACTGTTGTCGATGCAATAAAACGGCAGGCAGAGCAGTTAATTCATGTTTCCAATCTTTACTATATCGAGAACCAGGCGCTTCTTGCAGAGGAACTTGCCGGACTTTCTGGAATGGACAGGGTATTCTATTGCAATTCAGGAACTGAAGCCGTTGAAGGTGCCCTGAAACTTGCCCGCAAAACCACAGGAAAAAAGGAATTCATCGCAACAGAACATGCATTCCATGGACGTACTCTTGGAGCTCTCAGTGTTACTCATAAAGAAAAATACAGGAAACCTTTTGAACCACTTGCGCCTGCAAAATTTGTCCCATATAATGACGCAGATTCCATAAGATCTGCGATAACAAATGATACCGCAGGCATCATCCTTGAACCCATTCAGGGTGAAGGCGGTGTGATCATACCTTCTGATGATTATCTAAAAGAAGTCAGGGAAATATGCGACGAAAAAGGCACATTATTGATCCTGGATGAAGTGCAGACAGGCTTTGGAAGGACCGGTAAATGGTTCGCGCGGGAGCATTCGGGGATCACTCCGGATATCATAACGACCGCAAAAGCAATAGGTGGAGGTTTTCCCATGGGAGCAATGCTTGCAAAAGAAGATATAGCATCAAATTTCGTGCGCGGTGACCATGCATCAACATTTGGCGGCGGCGCTCTTGCCTGTGCTGCAGCTCTTGCAAATATTGAAGTGATCAAGAAAGAAAAACTTGTTAAAAGGTCACAGGATATGGGAAATTATCTTGTTAAGAAACTAAAAGGGCTTAAAAAGGAATATGTTCTGGAGATCAGGGGCAAAGGCCTGATGGTTGGCATGGAACTTTCAATAAAATGCGAGGATATCGTGACAAAAGCACGTGATAACGGCGTTCTCCTTAATTGTACATCGGAATCAGTACTTCGCTTTGTCCCACCCCTTACGATCACAGAAGAACAGATCGATACAGTAGTGTCGGTGCTCAATGAAATTTGAAACACTGGTCCGCCCAACGGTCAGGGATATAAAAGAGTATGTTCCGGGTAAATCCATAGAGGAGATAGCCAGCAAATATCACATTGATCCAGAAAAGATAATCAAACTGGGCTCAAACGAGAACCCTCTTGGCCCGTCCCGCCTTGCAGTTGCAGCGATTAAGGAACAAATTGGTAAAGTACACCTGTATCCGCAATCGGATGCGCTTGAATTAAGGAATGCTATCGGTGCTTATACCGGTTATCCTGCCGGCAATATCGTTGTCTCGGGTAACGGCATGGATGGTATATTTGATACAATGATGCGGCTTTTTATGACACCTGGAGCCGAATCAGTAATACCCATACCCACGTTCTCGTATTATGAAATAGCCACTCTTGCAAATGGGGGAAAACCGGTTTTTGTAGAACGAGATCCTGATTTTAATATCGAGCTTGAAAAGATCATTGATAAAATGAACGAAAATACAAAGATGATCTTTCTTTGCTCCCCTAACAACCCATCGGGGAATTCAATTCCAGAAAAGGATGTGAGAAAGATCCTGGGATCAGTCAATGCTCTCGTGTTCATAGATGAAGCATATGTGGAGTTCGCAGATAGTGGTCTTTCAAAACTTGTGAAAGAATACGATAATCTCATAATTGGACGCACATTTTCAAAAGCATTCGGGCTTGCCGGTATGCGCATGGGCTATGCCATTGTGCCTGAATGGATCGCCAGGGAATTTTTGAAAGTGATGACGCCGTTCTCCATGGATGTTCTTTCAACCGTGGGAGGTATTGCAGCTCTTAAGGATGAAAAATATCTTGATAAGAGCATAAATATGGTTAAAAACGGACGTGAGCAGCTTTTAAAAGACCTTGGGAAATTATGTAAAGTATATCCTTCTGATGCGAATTTTATCCTTATCGATGTTTCTCCCGGAAACGCAAAAGATATTTGTGAGTCCCTGCTGGAAAAGGGAATAATTGTCCGGGATTGCACTTCTTTCAGGGGAGCAGGCCAGTCGCTGATCAGGATAACTGTGGGGACAAAAGAGCAAAACGAGTCAGTCATTTCTGCTTTTCATGAGATTTTATGATCATTGCGCTCACAGGCACACCTGGGACTGGAAAAACAACCGTCTGTGATGTTATAAGAGATCATTCTCGATACAAAAAGCAATACTGCATCATAGATATAAATAAAATAGTCCTTGGAGAAAAGCTCTACACAGGGAAGGATGAAGCGCGGGACACCTATGAAGCTGATATGGATGAACTTAAAGAGCGTGTTGATTTAGAAATCCATAAATTTCCATCTTCCATTGACATAATTCTTGAAGGCCACCTTTCTCATCTGCTTCCTGTGGAGGCCATAATCGTCCTGAGGGCGCATCCTCTGGCTATTCGCAAGCGTCTTGGAAAAAGGATGAATTATTCCCTCGCTAAAGTCAGGGAAAATGCCAATGCAGAGGCGCTTGATGTAATTCTTGTGGAATCGGTCGAATTGAATAAGAATGTTTTTGAAATAAATACCACAGATAAAAATCTTCTGTCAGTGGTAAAGTCAGTTATTTCGATAATCGATGGCATAAAGCATGGAAAAATTCCTGAGGAATTTTTTCCGGGGAAAATAAACTGGATAGAAATGGTGGAAATGGATTAAATCTACAAATACGTTCCACTTGATGTTTAGATAATGGATGAATAGAAAAGAGAGAGAGTTTCAGGAGAAGATTTTAGTCAATTTCTATTCCATTGTTCCCGCATTACGATCTCATCCAGGCTTTTTCGAGGCGTGGGGCGAGGGATACTTAGAGGATACCCAAGAGGCAAAAGAGTGACAACCCGAATATTGGCAGGAATATTCAATATTTCTTTGACTTTGTTTTCATAAAATGCGCCTATCCAGCAGGTTCCGAGTCCTTCTTCAACTGCTGCAAGGGTCATGTGATCAACGGCGATGGCAGTGTCAATGGAATAAGCTGGTTGACCGCATGCCATGACATATTCCTGTTCAACTGAACAAATTGCAATTACCACCGGGGCTTGTGCCACGAATTGCTGATTCTTTGCAGCTTCTGATAGCTTTTGTCGTTTTGCAGCATCTTTGACCACAATAAATCTTCTTTCCTGACGGTTACTTGCAGAAGGTGAGAGCCTGCCAGCATCCAGAACTCTTTTTAATTTATCTTCTTCCACTTCACGGGGATCATATTCCCTTATACTGCGTCTTGATCGAATTGCTGTGCTTACATCCATAAGTCCACTTTCCTTAATTTATTCAATAATTGATTTTCACAATATTTATGTTCGATGCTTTAAAACTACATTGTGCTCTTTGATACAATACTTTTAAATATTTACATGTATTTATGCTAATTACACAATTTATGCAAATCATTGTAAATGCCACATTTCTAATAAATACCTTAAGAACCGAACCCGAAATATTGCGGGAAATGAAGCTATTCACCATAAAAAACGTAGCTACTGAAATTGAAAATGAGCTTGGGATAAACATTAATATTTCCAATATCGAAATAATTCAAAACGGATCTGGAAAACTTGATCTTGGTAATGATAAAAAAGGGCGGCTTTCAACAACTGACATTAATCTATTGAAAACCTGCCATGTACATAGAAAAGGATGCATCCTGGTAAGTGATGATCTGCTGTTAAAAAATGCAGCGTCGGAAAATGATATAAAGTGCTACACTACGCCTGAGTTTGCTGCATATCAATTGAAAAAAGGTGTAATTACAAAACAGCAATGTGTAAAATTCATGAATATTTTAAAGAAAATATATATTAGACCGAGGGATATTGATAAAATCTTGAAAAGAATAGAGAGTTGGTGAAAATATGGGAACAAATATCAATGTGACACTTCCTGATTTGATCGCAGGCTACCTCAAACGCAAATCAAAAGAAGAGTATCTTCCGATATCTGCAATTGCGAGGAAATACATCGCCAGAGGAGTAACAGAGGAGCTTATTATTGAATATCACAGGAAAGGATATTCGATCTCCAGTATCGCAGAAAATATCGATGTAACGATCGCAAAGGTAATGGATGTGCTTTCAAGGCTTGATGAAGAGAGTGATGTCGAAAAGACTCTTGAAGAGATCGAAATCAATTCACCTGACTGATTCCTTCTTATAATTACCCTGCCCCAGTTATGCCAATTTCATCTGCTGTGATTTCGCTTTTAATCCATCAAGATCGATCAAATCGTTGAGAATATCGATCAATACCTTATTCCCTCGAAACAATACATTACTTTTATCCATACGATCCATATTGAGCTCAAAAGCCATATCGTCTACGGGGATCTTTATTCGAGTCACAGCAGTCCTGTGTTCTTTCAGTCTTCCGTCTTTTGATTCCCGGACTGTTTCGGTCTTGCGAGCTTCTATCCCTAATAGTTCAAGTTCGCATTTGAAACATGGTCGATGGAACAATGAAGAAAGGACAAAAACAGCTATTTCGAGCCTCTCAGAGATATCAATATCTTTCAGGTGATCTTTCAAGATAGTATAAACATCACGTTTCATGCCGGCCTTAGAAATATATACCTTTGATGGAGGTATATCGATCTCATCCATATATCCCACATCATGCAAAGCTCGAAGGTATCCTGTCAGGATCAACCTGTGCTGGTCATATCCATTCTTTTTAAGCTCCCTGGCTATGCTGCTGATGGACAGTTGCCTGTTTGCCATTATTTTTGTAAGGATATGATAATATTCTGACATGAGCCAGCAAAGATGTGGTAACAAACCGGATAAATGTTTTGGTGCTTATATATCCATGAGCATGTTCTTGAATTCTCATGAATACTATAATTCAAGTTATAGCACGATCGCTATGTTTTCACCACATTCCGGGCATTTCCCACCCTTTATCCTTACCTTGCTCACCCTGAATCCCAACCGATCGATAAGCAACGCATTGCACTTCGGGCAATATGTGTTTTCATATTTATGCCCATACACATTTCCCAGGTATACGAACCTCATCCCGCCTTTCTTTGCAATATCATATGCCATCTCAAGAGTTCCCAGTGGCGTTGGCTCAAGATCGTTCATCTTATACATTGGATGGAACCTTGTAAAATGCATTGGCGTATCAGCACCCAGATTTTCATGTACCCATCTAACGATCTGCGTGATCTCCTCTGGTGAATCGTTCTTCGTGGGAATGACAAGCGTTATGGTTTCAATATGCATCCCCAGCTCTTTTGCAAGCTTTGTGGATTCAAGGACCGGAGCAAGGCTTACCCCACATATTTTCCTGTAAAAATCATCCGAGAAAGATTTTATATCCACTCGATATGCATCCAGGTAAGGAGCGATGTGCCTCAGGGCTTCCGGGGTGATGTAGCCATTGGTCACATAGATCGTTCTTAATCCCGCTTTTTTTGCAAGCACTGCGCTATCATACGTATATTCGTGCCAGATAGCTGGTTCATTGTATGTCCAGGAAATAGACTTTGAACCTGATGCAAGCGCGCGTTTGACTGCAGCCTCAGGTGTTATTTCCATCGTATGAGCATCATCAAGCTCCACCTGTGATATGTTCCAGTTCTGGCAGTGCTGGCACCTGAAATTACATCCTATCGAGCCAATAGAATACGAAAGCGTTCCAGGCATGAAATGATAAAGGGGTTTTTTCTCTATCGGATCGACCGCTTCACCTGAAACTGTATTATAGATCAGAGTATAAAGTATCCCATTTTTATTCTGCCTTGTTCTGCAAATACCAAGTTTACCCTCTGAAATAGTACATCTGTGGGAGCATATCTGGCATTTTACTTTATTTCCAGGCAGCCTCTCGAATAAAACACCTTCTTTGATCATTTATGCATATATCCCTGGACTCGTTTCTATCTGTTTTGAGCGCTTCTTTCGAAGTTCATCTTTTAGCTTTTCATAATAACGCATAATATCCGGAGTCACCGAAGGACCAGTATCTTCAACAGCTGCAAGGAAATGCTTCTGGCTCACTTTTTCGGCATTTATGTTCTCACGCATTGCAAAGCGTCCCGCCTTCTTGCAAACTGAGGCGATATCAGCACCAGTAAAATCATCAGTTATCCTTACAAGTTCTCCTGTATTTACGTCATCAGAAAGCGCCATCTTTTTGGTATGGACTTTAAAGATCTCAGATCTTGTTTTTGGATCTGGAACAGGCACAAGTATCATTTCATCGAACCTTCCGGGCCTGAGGAGGGCAGGATCGATTATTGAAGGCATGTTCGTGGCACCTATTACAACAACCCCCCTGAGTTCTTCAAGCCCGTCAAGTTCTGAAAGTAATTGATTGACGATCCTCTCTGTTGCATGCGCCTCACCTTCTGATGAACCCCTCGCCGGGGCAAGAGCGTCCAACTCATCAAGGAATATAATGACAGGTGCTACCTGCCTTGCCTTCTTAAAGATCTCTGCTATATGCTTTTCGGATTCTCCATACCATTTTGATAGAATATCACTTCCCTTCACGGTTATGAAATTTGCCTCGCTTTCATTGGCAATGGCTTTTGCCAGAAGTGTTTTTCCAGTGCCTGGCGGCCCATATAAAAGAACTCCTTTGGGGGCTTCAACGCCTATCCTTTTGAATGATTCACTATAACGAAGCGGCCATTCCACAGCTTCAGAAAGGAGTGCTTTCACATTCTCAAGGCCGCCAATGTCATTCCAGGAAACATTAGGTATTTCAAAAAGTATTTCACGAAGTGCTGAGGGCTGGACTTCTTTCATAACATCTTCAAAATCGGAAGATTTAATGACCAGTTTATCGAGTGTTTCCTTTGGGATCTCTTTCTGCTCAAGGTCTATTTCAGGAAGGATCCGACGAAGGGATGTCATTGCAGCCTCACGGCATAAAGCTGCGATATCAGCGCCCACAAAACCATATGTCCGATCGGCAAGTCCGTCAAGTTTAACATCTTCCGAAAGCGGCATCCCTCGTGTATGGATCTGGAATATTTCATACCTCCCTTCACGGTCAGGAGCTCGCAGTTCGATCTCACGATCAAACCTGCCGGGACGACGAAGCGCCATATCAAGTGCCTCTGGTCTGTTGGTCGCACCTATTACGATCACGTTCTTTCTTGATTTCAGGCCGTCCATAAGAGACAAAAGCTGTGCAACCACCCGTCTTTCAACTTCACCTGTCACTTCAGCACGCTTTGGGGCGATGCTGTCTATCTCATCGATAAATATGATCGCAGGGGCATTTTTTTCTGCCACATCAAAAGTCTCGCGCAGTTTGTGCTCGCTTTCTCCATAATATTTGGACATTATCTCAGGCCCATTTATTGTGATAAAATAAGCCTCGCTCTCATTGGCAACTGCTTTTGCCAGCATGGTTTTTCCTGTTCCGGGCGGACCATGCAAAAGGACACCTTTTGGCGCATCGATACCGAGCCTGCTGAAGAGTTCAGGGTGCTTAAGAGGCAGTTCTATTATTTCCCTGATCTTACTGAGCGCAGGTTTTATGCCTCCAAGGTCTTCATACATCACTTCTGGTATTTCCTGGGGAAGGGGTACTGCTTCAGGTAAAAGTTCCACTTCCGAAATATCTGTGATCTTGACTATTCCCCCGGGTGTGGTGGCAACAACATGAAGTTTTATCTCCCCCAGGCCAAATGAACCGCCGAAAAATTCAGGAAATACCTCCTCGAACATCACTTCATTTCCATAAGATTCCTTTGGTCGGCGAACGCTTGTGGTTGAAATGATGTCCCCTTTTGAAACTGTCCTGTTATGGAAGATCGCCCGAAGGCTTTCACTGGGTGCATAAATATGGATATTTTGAGTAACGGGGGCAAGCGTGACCTTTTTTGCTTCTTTCCAATTGGCTTTTGCCACTTCAACATATTCTCCCAGGCTTGTCCGGGCATTTGTGCGGATCAGCCCATCCATTCTTATGACATCAAGACCTTCATCCTGGGGATATGCCCTTCCCACGATCGCAGATGTTGATCGTTCTTCACTTTTTAATTCAACAACATCAAATATACTCAGCCCTATTGTATTTCGGAATTTCTCATCTATCCTTACAATGCCCTTCCCTACATCCCGCTGGTCTGCTTCAGCCACTTTTAACCTGATTGATTTATCCATTTTACTCCTCTTCTACAAGAGTTTTATTATACGCAATCATAAATAGTTATTACTGGAAGAAAAGGTTAACGATTTTATTAAAGACTGATCGAAGTGAACTAGAATAGAAAAAGCCAAGGCCCAGAGTCGAACTGGATTGGAATCGCTCTGCAGGCGATTGCGTAGCCGTTCCGCCACCTTGGCATTGAGGGCAAGGCTACATTCACATTATAGATTATAAGGTTTGTTGTAGTGACAAATTTACCTTTTTATGGCAGTACAAAATTAATGGGCTATTGTTGTCAGCCCATCAATATATCCTGTTTTTCGTGCAGTTACGCTTATAGTGCCTGATGCTCCCGCATTAAGGAGCAGTGTCGCCTGTCCAGCCGAATTTGTCACGGCATCAGCGCTGATCCCGCCTCCTGAAACGCTAACTGTAGCGCCTCCCAGGGCTGAACCTGCTTTTGTAACTGTAAAGGTCACATAGGCGCCTGCACCATTGGTTATGTTGGACGGGCTTGCGGTGATATCAAGTGATTGCATACCTGTTGCACTAATGCTGACACTTCCTGCAGAATATCCATTCTTTGTTGCTGTTGCTGTGATCGCGCCCGAACTTGTTGAATTTAAATATAAAATAACCTGTCCATTCATGTTCGTAACGCCGCTTCCGCTTGCCATCCCTGTAAGAGTAACTGTGGATTCAGCAACTGCGCTGCTGCCGCTTATCACTGTAAAGGTGACATACGCCGGAATTCCGACTGTTACTGATGCAGGATTTGATGTGATGTATAATGCCTGTGCGCTTGTTGATGTTATAGCGATCGATCCTCCAGCGAAACCTGTCCTGTTAGCTGATGCAGTAATTGTTCCCGCACTGTCGGGGTTGACAAGAATGATGGCTTTTCCTTCCTGATTGGTGATACCGCTTCCTGATGCTGTCCCTGAAAGGCTTACAAGGGCATCGCCCACTGCAAAGTTCCCTGCTGTTACCGTAAATGTTACATACATCGGGACATTGATCGTTACTGAATTGTGGCTTGATGAAACGCTAAGTTTTGGCTGGCTTGTTGATGAGACGGTGACTGAGCCGTCACTGAAATCTGCTTTCTTAGCTATCACCATTATGCTTCCTGTCCTTGGAGCATTTAACTGTAAAACGATCTCGCCGTTCATGTTCGTTATCCCATCTAATGAAACATTTGCACCGGTCAGGTTCAGATAAGCCCCGCTAATGGGTTTACCTACGCTGCTTACTGAAAATGTTACATAGGAAGGTGTATTTGACGTTATGGATGATGGATTGGCATTAATCACAAGTCCGGGAATTGCTTTGATCGAATATGATGCATTTTTAAATCCTGTTTTTTGTGCGGTCACATTGATAATTCCGTTCGTTGTAGCATTAATTGTCAGTACGGCCATACCTTTTTGATCTGTTAAACCTGTTGTAAATGCCGCGCCATCAATCGTTATATTAGCATTATCGACACTTTCACCATTCCCAAATGTTATGAAAGTATAGTTTGCAGGGTTTCCAACGCTTATATTTTCTGGAACACCAATTATATACAATTGCGAGGATTCAAGGTAACCGCTTACCAACCTGGTTCCTCCGATACCTGCAATTATTCCTCCGATCAAAGATATTATAATAAATATCTTCCATTTCCTGTCGTCATCGTATCCGCGAATAGCTCATCCCTCCGAATATCGAGTTTTAATTGTGATCAGGATAGATATAAATATTGTGAGGAAATAAGACTAAATATATATGTGTGCAAAAGAATATTGATGCAATACAAACGAGGTGGATGAATGGACACAAAGAACGTAACTCTTGCCGTGGTAATGACACTGTCATCAGTAGTATTGACCCATAAATGGTTGACGAGACTAAATTATAGTTCTGATCCGGTGATCGTGCTGGCAGCTGTCCTGTTGATAGGATCACTTGCAGGATTGATCTTATCGCTTGATACGAGATTAAAGACCATTGAAGAAACACTTGAGATCAGGGATCGCTCACTGAGGATAAATATCCAGGGAGTCGAAGAACACCTGGAAAAGAAAATGGATGCGTTCGTAGAGAAGACGAACTCTTCTATCGGCGAATTCTCTAAGAGGATTTATCGCTGAACGATTCGCTTACCATTGAAGTTATTTTTTCAAGGAAGATCCGTGCTTCTTCAGTCGTTCTGATCTTCCTTATATCCACACGCCCGCTTTTATATAACATCACGCTTCTTTCTTCGAGTTCAAATCGTGCTACGCCAAGGTTCAGGGAACATTTTAATTCCTTTGCTCCCATTCCGCGCAGGATATCGCATAATTTTTCCATATCGAGTCTTTTCCCGAGCTGACATTCTGCAATATACCGTGTGGGGTCGTCAACACATGGTCGGGATAGCCTGATCTCCATTAAGATCGTTAATAGTGGAAAAGAATATATAAGCTGTGCCACGGATCAATTTTTTTGATAGAACACTTTTAAATATAAGTCTTACATTTCGAACCCTGGTAATTTTTATGAGTCTTATCAATGAAGCAAAAAACGGCAATATCACCGAAGAAATGAAAAAAGTAGCCGAAATTGAAGGTGTTGAACCTGAATTTGTTCGCCGCGGCATAGAGACCGGCCGAATAGTGATCCCGGTCAGTCCATATCGTTATACAAAGGCCTGTGGAATAGGGAAAGGACTTCGAACAAAAGTGAATGCTTCGATCGGAACGTCTTCAGATATCGTTGACATTGATATGGAGATCGAAAAAGCAAGAGTCGCAGAAGAAACTGGCGCCGACACACTCATGGAGCTTTCAACAGGCGGTGATTTCTTTGATATAAGAAAAAAGGTCATTGATTCCACAACTCTTTCTGTGGGAAGCGTACCCCTTTACCAGGCGTTCATCGAGGCTATTCGCAAATACGGCTCGGTAGTTGACATGACAGAAGACGAGCTCTTTAAGGTAACTGCCGAGCAGGCAAAGCTTGGGACGAATTTCATGGCGATCCATACTGGAATAAATCTCTTCACAGTAGAGCGCCTGAAAAAACAGGGTCGCTTCGGAGGGCTCTGTTCCCGCGGCGGCGCCTTTATGACCGCGTGGATGCTACACAATGAGAAAGAAAACCCATTATACAGCGAATTCGATTACCTTCTTGAGATCATGAAAGAACACGAGGTAACACTCAGCATGGGAAACGGCATGCGAGCAGGAGCTATTCACGACTCAACTGACAGGGCCCAGATCCAGGAGCTTATCATGAACTCTGAATTATCAGATGTTTCACACGCAGCAGGTATCCAGACCATTGTTGAAGGGCCTGGTCATATTCCCCTGGATGAAATAGAATCAAATGTCATACTTATGAAGCGATTGAGTGGTGAGAAACCATTCTATATGCTCGGGCCGCTTGTTACGGATATTGCACCAGGTTATGACCATATTGTGGCAGCGATAGGCGCATCCCTTTCAAGCGCGTATGGAGCTGATTTTATCTGTTATGTTACGCCGGCCGAGCATCTTGCGCTTCCAAATATCGATGATGTAAGACAGGGAGTCATAACTGCAAGGATCGCTGCGCACATAGGCGATATGGTAAAGAACAAAGATCGACAGAAAGATCTTGACATGGGTCGAGCAAGACGCGACCTTCAGTGGGACAGAATGTATGAACTGGCTATCGATCCAAAATATGCCAGATCAGTACGGGACAGCCGCTCCCCGAATGATGAAGAAGCCTGTACCATGTGCGGGAATTATTGCGCCCTTAAGATCGTGAAACAGAATTTCAATTTTGAACGATGAAATTATTTTATTAAAAAAAAAACAGGAGTGTGAACTCCTATCTTTCTTTGCTAAAAACAGCAGCTCTTGATATTGTTTCCCGGGGTAATGCTTCGATCATTTGTTCCATCGCCTGCCTGAGGGGTTTTGCAACCTCTTTCGGGATGGTTGGGGCGGGTGCAGCCACAGGTTTTGGAATGCCGCTGAGGAACGGGCATGTTACTCCGGTCACCACTGCCATTACTCTTACTCTTCCTGAAAGGCCGGGATCGACTTTGGCTCCCCAGATAACTCGTTTCGTATTGGGGATATGTTCCATAATCTGTTCTCCTGCTATGGCCACTTCCTCAAGGGTCATATCTTCTCCTCCCACTATATGGATAAGCACACCGTAAGCGTTTGAAATGTCAGTAATATCAAGCAATGGTGTTGAAATGGCCTGTGATACTGCTTTCTCCACACGGTCTGCGCCATCTCCTTCTCCTATACCTATCGAGGAGATGCCACCGCGTTCCATCACAGCCCGAAGATCGGCATAATCAAGGTTCACAAGGCTTGGCTGCGTGATCGTATCAGTTATATTCTTGACGAAAGAACCCACAAGCGCATTTGCCACTGATAATGCTTCCTTCAATGGAAGGTTGCCAGCTACTTCCCTTAGTTTTGAGTTATCTATGACTACTATAGAGTCACAATTCTCTGCAAGTGCTTTTATTGCTTCGCGCGCTTTTTCACGTCTTAACAGTTCAATATCAAATGGGATAGTGACACATGCGACCGTAAGGGCACCGACTTCTTTTCCCACTGATGCGAAAACAGGTATAGCACCTGTACCCGACCCACCTCCAAGACCTGCTACCAGGAACAGGAGATTGGTACCTGCCAATTCTTCCTTTATTTCTGCAATATTCTCCCTCGCAGCTTCTGCCCCCTTTTCAGGGTATCCTCCGCATCCATGTCCTTTACAGAGCTTCTCACCAAGAAGTATTATCTTATCTGCCCTTGTCATCGAATTGAGATGGTTCGCATCGGTATTCGCTCCAATGATCTTACCTCCGGCAAGCTTCTTGTCAGATATCCACGTTGTAATATTACAGCCTGCGCCGCCCAGTCCTACAACAGTTACAGCCGGGCGCGATAGTTTTAATTTTTCAAGTAATTCTTCTCTAGTCATATTCAGTCTCCGCTATTTTATTCGTTCTGTTACTATTTAAAGTTTGTTTAGCGTACGGAGCCGATTGGAACGCTCTTCATAATTGCTGGAAAAGATATTCTATCCGATTTCAAATATTGAATCAGGTATGGCTCTGGCTTGATACTTCTTTGAACGTCTTTTATTAATTCATTATTTTGCGCATTTTTCCACAAATAGTTTCAAGGTCAAGCTTATTTAACGATGGATGGACAGGTAAAGATAAAACCTCTTTTGATGCTGCTTCTGCAATCGGCAATGAATCGTTATATCCCAATTCCTTATAATACGGTTGTTTATGGATGGGCAATGGATAATATATCCCGGTCCCAATATCCATCTTATTTAAAGATGATACAACCTCGTCCCTTGACAAGTCGCCCCTTATTCTGACGGTATATTGATGGAACACATGCCCACATCTTTTATCAACGTGCGGCAGGACAAGTCCATTGATCTTTTGGAGATCTCTGGTGAGATAATGTGCATTATTAATTCTTGACCTGTTGAAATCACCAATTTTTCCCAGTTGCACCAGACCTATAGCCGCGCAAATATCAGTCATTCGCAGGTTAAATCCAAGCATTTCATGAAGATAACGCTGTTTTGAACCATGGGATCGGATCATCCTGGCTTTCTCTGCGACATTTTTGTCATTTGTTGTAATCATCCCGCCTTCACTTGTAGTCATATTCTTGGTAGGATAGAAACTGAAAGTTCCTTCGCCGAATGAGCCAACGCTTTTTCCTTCAAAAGTCGCCCCATGGGCCTGGCAGGCATCTTCGATAACAACGAGATTTTTATCCTCTGCGATGTCCATTATCGCCTTCATGTCCGCAGACTGCCCATAAAGATGAACGGGAATGATCGCTTTTGTTTTTGGTGTAATTTTCTCAATAATACTTTCAGGATCTATATTGAAAGTATCTTCTTTGATGTCTGCAAATACAGGTTTTGCACCTGTGAATTGTACAGAATTAGCTGTAGCCACAAATGAAAAGGGGGTCGTGATAACCTCGTCCCCGGGTCCGATCCCATGGGCAAGAAGTGCTGCATGGAGCGCTGCTGTCCCTGAATTCACCGCAATGGCAAATTCTGTCCCTGAATATTGTGAAAAAGCCGCCTCAAAATCCTTCACCTTTTGCCCTTCTGCAATGACCCCTGACCTTAATACCTCAGTTACCGCCCTGACTTCATCTTCGCCTATTATTGGTTTTGCTATCGGGATCATAATATTTTAAATATTATTTAAAGTTCTTAGTTCTTCTGGTAGATCTTTGAATATTGCCGGAAAACCTATTGCAAGTTTCCAGGGCGGAACATCCTTTGTTACAAGAGCCCCAGCCGCAACCATTGCCCCTTCTCCGACTTCCACACCCGGAAGAATGGTGGAATTCGCCCCTACGGATGCCCCACGCCTCAGGGTTGGGCCTTTTAAGTCTGACTTTGATCGGATCGGATATTTATCATTGGTAAGGACTGCGCATGGCCCGATAAAAACATTATCTTCAATAATTACATTTAAAGGAATATACACATTTCCCTGGATACTTACATGGTCACCGATAACTGTTCGCCCATCCAGGATCGAATTTGTGCCAATAAGCACATCATCGCCGATATGTGTTTCCTCCCGGATTAAAACATTATGTCCTGTTCGAAGATTAACTCCTGCTTTCACATCTGAATAAATAGTGGTATTTGATCTTATTACGGCGTTATCCCCTATACTTGCGCCTTCAAAATCCATATCCTTGATCTCTAATCCGCAAGTTTTCGCCTCTTTCAAGATTTTTGCTGTGGGATATCCGATAATAACCCCATCTCCAAATATTGCATTCTTTCCGATCTTACTTTTCCCGTATATTTTTGCATTCCTGATATCCATATTCTAATTCCGAGTTATTTTTATTTAAATTTCAGTGAGTTTAATTTACTGAAAGGTATTTAAAGGAGCATGTTGTCTGGCACATGATGGTCTGGTTTTCCAAAGAAATCTTCATCATCCCCCGGAACAATGGAAATACAAATGTCAACCGATATAAAAGAATCAATACAGGAAGCACTAACCCCATTTGCGCGAAAGATCACGGAGATAAACCCAAATACATTGACGCTCGTCGGTCTTGCATTAAGCCTTATTTCTGCAATATTTTTCGCAAAGCGAGAACTGCTCCTGGCAGGGTTTTTTCTTCTCGCAAGCGGTTTTTTTGATGTCCTTGATGGGCTTGTGGCACGAACAAATAACAGGATGACAAATTATGGTGGCTTCCTGGATTCTGTCTGCGATCGGTTCGCGGATGCTGCGGTCATAATCGGGGCTATGTATGGGGGACTTACCCAGCTGTATTGGATCCCTTTCTGGCTTACGGGGTCTCTGGCAATATTTGGTTCCCTGATGGTAAGTTATACCCGCGCCCGTGCCGAAGCCGCAGGTGCCAGCGCTTCTGTCGGGTTTGCTGACCGTCCTGCTAGAATGATTATTCTTATTGTAGGCGCTTTTATCGACATGGTCAATTTTTCGATATTTTCGATAGCAATACTTTCATTCATAACAGTCTTGCAGAGAATAGCACACGTTAAACAGGCACTTAAATAACAAATTTTAAGTTATATCACGATATCATTGAGTTGCATTACGAGGAAATTTAAATGGAAGGTATTCACATAGCAATAGCTGGTGTAGGGAATTGTGCATCATCTTTAATTCAGGGACTTGAATATTATAAAAACATATCGCATTCTGATAAACTCATTCCTGGATTGATGCATAATTCACTGGGAGGATACCTTATCAGTGACATAAAACCTGTCGCTGCATTTGATGTTGATAAAAGAAAGGTAGGAACTGATCTTTCAAAAGCCATCTTTTCACAACCTAATTGTACGAAGAAACTTTCGGATGTACCGGAGCTTGGTGTTAAGGTAATGAAAGGCCCTGTTCTTGATGGCGTTGCTCCTCATATGGGGGATTACTTCAGGGTTGACGATAAACAAAAGCCAGTTGATGTTGCCGCCGTCCTTAAGAAGTCAAAAGCAGATGTTTTGATCAATTATTTGCCAGTTGGCTCTGAGGAAGCCGTAAAATATTACGCGACCCAGGCGCTTGAGGCAGGTTGTGCTTTTATTAACTGCATCCCGGTTTTCATAGCTTCTAACAAGCAATGGGCAGACAAATTCAGGAAAGCTAAACTTCCGATAATAGGCGATGATATAAAAAGTCTTGTTGGCGCAACCATTGTACACCGCGCTCTAACGCAGATGATCGTTGACAGAGGAGCAAAAATAGACAGCACATACCAGCTAAATATTGGTGGGAATACAGATTTTCGGAATATGACCGACCAGGCAAGATTAAAATCGAAGAAGATCTCAAAAACAGAATCCATAGCTTCTCAGATACCATACGATGCATATGTTTATGCAGGCCCCAATGGCTGCATCGATTGCCTGAATGATAACAAGGTATGTCACCTGAAGATCGATTTTAAGCTCTTTGGCGATGTGCCCGCTTATATTGATCTTAAGCTTTCGGTAGAGGATAGTCCCAACAGCGCAGGTGTGGTTGTTGATGCCATACGCGTGGCAAAGATCGCCCTTGACAGGAAAATAGGCGGACCGATCATCCCGGCATCTGCTTATTTTATGAAGCATCCCCCGGTGCAGTTACGGGATGTTGATGCCCGGGAAAATCTTGAGGAATTTATAAAAGAATAAGATCTGTGAATAATTATCACAGATATATTTCATGCGTTTGCTAACGCATTAACCAAATATCATTCCCATTCCGCTTGCTGCGCTTTCTTCTTCCGCGACAAATGCGGCAGTTATTTTAGTATTTTCCTCTCCTTCGAGTTTTAAAAGTTTTAATCCTGCCATCATCTTTTCTGCGCGGTCGATATCTTCAGGACTTCCTTTGATGTAAAGGAAAGAGCCCTTACGCTGCGATCCCATAAGTTTGCATTCACGTACGGTATATCCAGTGCGCTTGAAAAAGTCATCTTCCAATATGGCTAAGACATCCTTATTTTTAGTATCTTCATAATAATATACTGATTCCATAATTTATGCTCCGGGACTTAAATGGCATTAACGGGTAATAAATAATTCCGGTCTAGTTCCTGGTCAAATGAATATATTTCATGCTGAAGTGATTTACCCCTTGAACCACATCCGCTATAAAAAATTACGAATATCGCAAATGCGCATCAACATTCGCACCCCCATCCGATTGTATAATGATCCCTTCACCCTTTCGCGCTGTGATACTCCGGGTAAATGTCCTTACATTCTTGATCTCATATATTGAATTGATATTACTATTTTTCAGGAAATCATTATATTGTTCCCTGTCTGGCACAAGATAAATGTCAATGTACCCGGTTGATGTGATATCTATGGAGACAGGAACATCAAAATCAAATGGATATGAAGGGTCATATACATAAAAAAATGTCAGGTACCCTGGATCCAGTTTTATGCTCTGGTCATGTTCAAGACCCACAAAGACCATGACAGCATAACAGCTTTTCTTTTCACAATATACTCCGGCTCCCCCATCGCTGAACAATCCGTCCCGGTCAACAATGGGTGACCTGTGACCCGGGCTTTTCATCCAGCCCTGTACGATCGTTTTGCTCATATTACTCTCATCGCTTAAGCCTTCTAGCATATACAGGTCCTCGGCCACGATAGTGTAGAATATCTTATTTTCCTTGAGCCTGTCCCCCACATTCCTGCCTTCCAGGTCTTTATGGGCGAATCCTTCAATGGAAAGTGTTTTACTGTAATTTCTCCCCACCTGTGCGATCTTGCTGTTCCATTGCAGGATATTTGTCCCTGAAACTTTTCGTATTTCATTGATGCCATCAAAGATCTCACGCTCTATTTTTTGAATATCGATAGCTGATGCATTGAAGATCGCTTTATTGAGGTCTCTTCTTGAAAGAGAGAAATTGATACCGCTATAATTCAGGCTGTCTTTTGGAAATTCGAAAAAGAATTCGAATCCCTGGTTTTGATACGTTCCATTTAATGATATAAGTCCGGGTCTTAATTTTTCAATGGGGGTGACAAGAGTGCCATTCGTTGCATAACCCAGTAAATTATCGTTGTTATAGACATCCCCTTCAAGGGCTTCACCAGTCTCGTTCAAGGAAAAACGCATATTGTAGGAGCTATCCCTGATATAAGACATGCACCCTGCCGTGAATATTGCAAGCGCGATAAGAATAAACACGGAAAGTGAGTGACGGGTGATCATAAGTCTTGATGAGTCTAATGCAGGATTATATTCTGACTGAAAAGTACTTAACATTTACTAATTTCAGACAATGTTGCTTTTGTTCATATGGATTAAATTGGTAATAGCTTCAATTCAATTCGAAGTCAAAGATATATTTATCTGTATCCTGTCTGATATAATCCATCAGGTGATAGACTTTGAGAAAAATGATCAAATTGATGTTAGTGATGTCAATTATCGGCATTGCAATTTTTAGCGGATGCGTCCAGAAGGATGCGAAAACAATTACAAATGAGAAAACTCCTGATGCCATTACAGATATATTAACAACAGGATCGACCCAGGAACTGAAAAAATTCTCATCAGCGCATGAATTGCGCGAATACCTGAAAGCAAGTTCTGTCAGTTCAGGCTCTTATAATTCTTTTGGTATGGGAAGAGATTTTGCAATAGCAGAGTCGTCAGCGGTCATGGGAGTTGGAGCGCCTGCTCCGATGTCTTCGGGAGCTGTTGGAAAATCAGTAGCAAACATCCAGGCACCAACCAGTGATGCTGCGGCGGATTATTCTAAAACGAATATCCAGGTAGAAGGTGTTGATGAAGCTGATTTTGTAAAGAATGATGGTAAGTACATATACGTCATTTCACAGGATAAGCTCGTAATCGTGGATGCGTTCCCTGCATCAGGGGCAAAGATACTTTCTGCTATTTCAATAGAAGGCTCGCCAAAAGATCTATTCATTAATGGCGACAGGCTCATACTATTTTCAGATAATACGGGCAGGGTCTATAGCATCCCGGAATATGATTATATGCCAAGACCCATCGACTCAATGAAGACAGATGTTGTGGTATATGACATATCAGACAGGAAAAAACCCGAAAAGATTGCAAATTATAGCATAACAGGCAATTATTTCCAGTCGCGAATGATCGGGGACTTTGTTTATGTAATAGCAAAAAACAGCATAAATTATTATGGCGATTTTGTGGATATGCCCTCTATCAGGAAAGGTGACGTGAAAATCATGGCTCCGGATGTGTATTATTTTGATAATCCAGAACAGAATTATGTGTTTCATACGATCGCCTCGATCAACATAAAGAAACCCGATACCATGAACGCGAAGACCTTCATGATGGGTTACTCTGACAATTTGTATGTTTCACAGAATAATATCTACATAACATACATGAAGAACCAGCCTGTAAGATATTATGAATTGCAGCGTGAGGACAGGTTCTACCAGGTCGTCGTGCCACAGTTGTCCAAAGATGTGCAGGATAAAATAAATGCCATAAAAGCAAGCGAACTGGGCTCTTATGAGAAATGGGATCAGATCTCATCTATTCTTGAAGAAAAATTCAATTCTATGACAGAAAAGGAAAAAAGGGACTACAGTGAAAAGGTTCAAAAAGCAGTTGATGAATATGAATTGAAGATCGCCCAGGAAAGGGAAAAAACAGTTATCCAGAAGATCAGTATTGATAAAGGTGAGATCACTTACCAGACAAAAGGAGAGGTTCCGGGAAGCCTTCTTAACCAGTTCTCCATGGATGAATCTGGCGATCACTTCAGGGTTGCCACAACATCCCAGTTCTGGACGCAAAAGGGCAGTGTCCAGTACAATAATGTATATGTGATGGATAAGGACCTTGGAATTGCAGGGAAACTCGAGGAAATAGCACCTGATGAAAGGATCTACTCCACGCGATTCATCGGGAACAGGCTCTATATGGTAACTTTCAAGAGAATGGATCCGCTGTTCGTGATAGACCTGTCAGATCCTGCTTCTCCAAAGATACTTGGAAAGCTGAAAATCCCGGGATTCTCAGACTATCTTCATCCGTATGATGAAAACCACATTATCGGTGTTGGAAAAGAAACCGGAGAGAATCAATGGGGTGGAGTATCTACAAAAGGAGTAAAGGTCTCGTTGTTCGATGTATCGGATGTCAATGATCCAAAACAAATTGATACATACGAAATCGGACAACCAGGTACGGATTCCGAGGCACTTGCGGAACATAAGGCATTCCTCTTTGATAAAAAGAAAGATCTTCTGGTAATACCCATAAGAGAGATCACCGGGAAAGAAGAGTATGATCGACAATATGGTTATTACAGGCAAAGAGTGTGGCAGGGCGCTTATGTCTTTGGGGTTACGCCAGAGAACGGATTTAAGCTTAAGGGCAAGATATCCCATTTCGATGACTTCGAAGTAACGTATTATTACTGGGGTTCACCCTTCGCTGTTCGAAGGTCGTTGTTCATGGATGATGTGCTTTATACGATATCGGGAAGGAAGATCGTTATGAATGACCTGAAAGACATCAGTGAGATTAACAGCATAAGTCTGCCTTATAAGAATGACCAGCCCTATCCGGTTCCTTATGGGCTCATTTGAAACCCGGGCACATCTAAAAACAATGAAGCAGCGAACTAATACGAACTGAAACGAACTCTGGAGCAATCTCAGTTGAGAATAAAGCCCGCTAAAATAAAGACAGCGAAGCGATATGTAGAGCTGTTGAAGTCCACGTTCGGGGATGAACTCATTTCATCCTTCGTATTTGGTTCGGTAGCCCGCGGCGAAGATACAAGTATCAGCGATATCGACCTGAAAGCAGTTCTCAGGACGCCGCCTGCTGGAGGCGATCATTTTGCATGATTCCGGCTTTATCGAGCCATCAGGAGTTGGGTAGTCAGGATTATATCGCACTCTTCAGATGTCATACCTTCCTCCTGCAAGCCCTCTGATCCTGTCAGCAGTGTTTGATCCGACGCGCTCCACTTTCATGAGTTCTTCCCGCGGCGCGGTCATAATACTTTCTACGCTGCCAAAGTGCATGAGCAAATTTCTTGCTACAGTTGGTCCGATCCCCAGTATTGATGAAACAACATATTCTTTCGATTCGCAGGGTGATAGGCTGCTGCGCTTTCCGTGCTGATTGAAAGGTTTATTCCTGTTGCCCTGCTCCTTTTCTGCGATCATAATGATTACCTGTGCGGTCTCTGCTTCGTTGAGTGTGTAGAGGGCTGGAATTCGCATCATGGCGATAGCATTGAGGATGCCCTGGATCGCATTGGGGTGCATTCTACCGTTCAATGAGAAGAACGGGTCATCACCTTCGATGATAAGGATCGGGCGTTTGTATGACTTTGCAAGGTCGTTGAGTTGTGAAAATAGCTCGCGCCTTTCAAGAAGCGTTGCGAAGAGATCATCAATTCTCTTTCTTTCGAAAGCTACGCGATCGCTCACGACATAATCACCGACTTTAAGAGTGGCGATCTCGATATCTGCTCCCAGCTTTTCAAGGGATACTATTACTTTTGAGCGCTTTTCCCGATGATCAACAATTATCTTCATGACCCATATTTTCTTGAAATATGGATCATCGATTAACAAGATGGGTTAAATAGTAAATTAAGGTGCGGGGAGAAAGTATTTGTTTTGTTTCTTGAAAGTGAAATAACAATATATCATCGTCATAGTTTTTTAGCTATTTTTTCCTTTAAAATACTGCTGACTTCCTCGCCGCTGACCTTGCCCCTGAAATCCTTCATCACAATGCCCATCAAAGGACCTACTGAATTTATGCCCTTTGCCTTAATGAAATCCATCTTCTCTTCGATAAGCTTTTCAATGGCAGTTTCCAATTCCCCTTTTCCAACTCCGCCTATGCCAAGCGATTTCAATGCTGATTCAACCGCAAGTTCAGGCTTTGAAGCTATTGTTTTCAGGATATTCCCTATCGCTTCATTGGGGATCTTTCCCTCGGACTGAAGCCTGAAAAGCTGTATCAGATGATCTTCAGTTATTTTCTTGACATCAACACCTTCTTTTTCAAGTTCATACAGGATGGTCTCAAGAACCCGCACAACTGAATTCGGATTAGCCTGAGGTATCTGGCTCATTATCTTATCAAAAACGATGAAATTGCCAGAACGTGCGATCTGGTTTGCAAGTTCTTCATTGAGATTGAATTGTTTCATGTATCTTGCTTTTCGCTCCCCTATCAATTCAGGAAGCTTGATACTTTGAATTCTCTCTTCTGTGATCACAACAGGAGGAACATCGGTCTCAGGGTACATGCGCGCTGCCCCGGGAAGCGGTCTCATATAGGACGAATTTCCATCAGGCAGCGCCCGCCTTGTTTCTTCGGGAATGAATTTGAGGGCTTCACCAGCCCTGATTATTACGGCTTCCATTGCACCCTGTGCTTTTTCTTTTGAATCTGCGACCATGATAACACAATCTAGATCTTTTGCGCCCACTGCATTCCTTAAGGCTTGAACTTCCTCTTTTGTGATCCCGTAATTTGGCAGCTCATCTGTATGGAATATGCCACCAACGCCTGATTTCTTGGCGCGGTCAGAAAACTCTGTCCCAAGGCGCCTTGCGGGCTGTATCTCTTTTCCTACAAATCCTGAAAATCCTGGCAGGTTCACCGCATAAACCACACCTCCTTTTAGCGCTTTTAAGATCACTTTGGAGGTGGTACCGGCAAAAACAGATGTGACATCAATGATCTTTTCTGAAACTGCAGCCTTGCGGTTATTGAGTTCCTTCATTATTTCCAAAAGAGCGACCTGTCTTGTAACCTCCCTTTCTACAATGGTCTCAATAAGTGCAAGCTCCTGCACTCCTTTAATTTCAACTCGTGCTCCCCCTGCTATTGAAATATTCACATCCTGCCTTATTGTCCCGATGCCCCGCTTCACTTTACCAGTTGAGCGCAAGAACATACCGATCAATTCAGCGACTTCTCTTGCATGAGCCGGGGATACGATATCAGGAGCAGTGCCTATCTCTACAAGCGGGATACCCAGCCTGTCGAGTGAATAAATAACAGAATCGCCCCTGTCTTCGATCTTCTGCGCGGCTTCTTCCTCAAGGCACAGTACATCTATACCCACCCGTCCTGCACTGGAATCGATGTGTCCCTGTGTCGCAGCAAGCCCGGTTCTCTGGAAGCCTGATGTATTTGAGCCATCGATCACGATCTTTCGCATGGTGTAGAGTTCATCCACGATCTCCATGTTCATCATGCGAGCGACCATTAATGTAATATCTACAGCTTCCGGGTTTAATTCGCGGGGAGGTTCCTCATCATTCTCGACAAGGCAGGTAGTGTCGTACGCTTTGTAAATGAATTTCTTGATAAGCTTTATTTCTTCAAGCGCAGCTTTGTCAACAACACCCATTTCGCTCTGGGTGGGGCGCAGGTATCTGAAAAATTCAAAATTCGACTCTTTTGTGTCGCGAAGAAGGGTCGGGCAGCCGCAGAAAAGTTTTTCTTTTGTATCAAGCTGCTGGTGTATCTCAAGCCCTGATCTTAATCCAAGCGCCCTGTAATCGTGACTCATAAGGTTTCCTGATATAATGCCATCTATAAAAAAATTGTTATTCCCAAAGCCTTTATTAATAATCATAACTACCTTATTTGCCAATGACCCTCATTAAAAAAGCTAAGGAATGCGCGAACAGGATAAAGGAACATTCTTCGGCTCTTGTTGTGTCACATATAGATGCTGACGGGCTTACATCTGCTGCCATAATTGCAAAAGCCCTTCAACGCACCGGTATCAAGTATAAGATCAATTTTGTAAAACAACTTGACCAGCAAATTCTCACTGATATCGCAAGCCAGGGTCATGAGCTTGTTATTTTCACAGATCTTGGCAGTGGAATGCTTGAATCGATAAAATCTCTTAAGATCAATGCAGTTATCGCAGATCATCACCAGCCGCAGGGAACATATGAATTTCACCTGAACCCCCATCTTTTCGGGATCAATGGGGGAATAGAAGCAAGCGGCGCAGGGATGGCATATTTCATAGCAAAGGAAATGGGCGACAATGGAGATCTTGCAGCGCTTGCAATTGTGGGGGCGGTGGGAGATCTGCAGCACTCAAGGCACGGACAGCTTATTGGTTTGAACAGGACCATACTTGAAGAAGGAGTAAAGAATAAAGTCCTTTTTTTTGAGAAAGACCTCATGCTTTTCGGAAGGCAGACACGCCCGGTATTTAAATTACTTCAATATTCGACTGATATCTATTTTCCGGGATTGACCGGAAGCGAAGAAGCAAGCATAGAATTCCTTGGAAAATTGGGCATTCGACAACAGGGTGAGAAGTGGAGACGGTGGATAGATCTTGAGCCATCTGAAAAACAAAAGGTGGTTTCAGCCCTTATCCAGTTCGGCCTTTCCTCCGGGATCCCTGGTTTTAAAGTTGAGAAGCTTATTGGCGAAGTATATACATTATTATGTGAACGCGAGGGAATGGAAGTCAGGGACGCCTCGGAATTTTCCACTCTTCTTAATTCCACAGCCCGCTATGACCATGCAGATATCGGACTTGCAGTTTGTATGGGCGACCGGGACAAAATTTATGATGAAGCCTGCGTCCTCCTTGCAGAACACAGGAAGAACCTGGTAGAAGGATTGAATTTCGTGAAAGAAAAAGGTATAACACAATTGCAGAACCTTCAATATTTCGATTCCGGCAACAAGATCAGGGAAACCATCGTGGGCATCGTTGCAGGGATGAGCTCATCATTCGTCAATAACAGGCAACTGCCTATTATCGCTTTTGCTGATTCAATTGGAGGGGTGAAGGTCTCATCCCGGGGGAACCAGGATCTTTTGAGGAAGGGATTGAATCTGGGAGCAGCTTTAAGCGAGTCTGCAAAAGCAGTAGGCGGGACAGGAGGGGGTCATGATATTGCGGCTGGCGCTTTTATCCCTCGCGAATCAATGACTGAATTCCTTAAGATACTTGATCTGAAAATTGGGGTGCAGATAAAGTAAATTTAGCGTTATCGGGACATCAACAGATTATGCTGATTATGGCATTACTTTCACCCCGCTCTCATAAGGTTTATATTCTCGCAGGATATAGTAGGGTTGCCTCTTAAAACACAAAAATTAAACCGGAGGCTTGAGAAAAATTATGAACGAAATAACCAAACAAATAGAAGCCCGATTCTTAGAACTGGGTGTAAAGGTAGAGACGAGCGAAATCGATACAAAGCTTGACCAGTTGATAAACAAATTCAAGGTCCCGCCAGAAGAAGCTCGCCGCAATGTTGTAAATTACTTTTTAAAGAAACACAATATCCCGAAGTCTGATTTTTTCACAGCTCGGGAAACAGCGCAGGTAAAAGCATCCGATATCAAAGAAGACGGAAAATGGATAACTCTTCGTTGTAAAGTAGTCCAGTTGTGGGATGCAAATCACGAATCTCTTTCCCAGGCTGGATTGTTAGGCGATGAATCTGGAACAATAGCATTCAAGAAATGGTCAAAAGCGAACCTTCCCCAGGTCGAGGAAGGAAAAAGCTATCTTTTTAAGAATGTGGTAACTTCGCTGTGGCAGGAACGATTTAGTGTCAGTTTAAATAAAACCAGCGAGATCATCCCGATCGCAGAAAATATCGAAGTAGGCACAACCATTACCGAATTCTCAGGTGCTATCGTGGATGTGCAAAGCGGCTCTGGTCTGATAAAAAGATGCCCTGAATGCAACCGCGCTCTCATAAAAGGCGCATGTGGCGAGCACGGAAAAGTTGAAGGGAAATATGACTTGCGAATAAAAGCTGTCCTTGACGATGGCGAAAAGGTGCAGGATATTTTGATGAACAGGGAAATAACCGAAGCTTTTACCGGTATCACTCTTGATAAAGCAAAGGAAATGGCAACAGAAGCGCTTGACCAGGGTGTTGTTCTTGATGTTATGAAAAATATGCTCGTGGGACGTTACTATGTGGTTGCCGGAAAGAAACTTGACAGGTTCATACTGGTAGATTCCATCAAACCGGATGTAAAACCGATAGAAGAAGACATCACGAGGATACTTGCAGCAACTTCAATGCCTTTTGCAGTGGAGGCGTAATTATGGCTGAAAATGGATCCGGATATGTTCGCGAAGTTGCACACCGCGTGTTTGCTGCAGAGCTTAAGGAATCAAATCTCCAGACAAAAGAAGGACAGGATGAACAGTTCCCGAAGCAGTTT
The DNA here is from genome assembly GCA_026552975.1 of Candidatus Methanoperedens sp. Lineage (GTDB taxonomy): Archaea > Halobacteriota > Methanosarcinia > Methanosarcinales > Methanoperedenaceae > Methanoperedens. The sequence goes on along the minus strand of JAPMTR010000064.1, from coordinate 25,411 downwards.
CTTCTTACGCCGACAGGAGCAAAATGCAACCGTGTCTTCATCGTTGGCACGCTCACGGAAACCGAAAATATAGGAAACGAGACTGATTTCTGGCGCGGTCGTATCGTTGACCCAACAGGCGCGTTCTATGTAACAGCAGGGCAATACCAGCAAGAAGCGGCTCAGGTGCTTGCAAAAACAGCGCCTCCTGAGTTCATCGCAGTTGTCGGCAAGCCTACGGTCTTCACGACCAAAGAAGGAAATGTTCTTGCTTCCATAAAGGCTGAGTCCATGCATGTCGTGGATGCAGCAACGCGTGACAGGTGGGTCGTTGAGACCGCGAACCTGACTGCTAAGAGGATCGCTAAATTAAACGGAAATGAACCTGATGCTGTGAAGGCGAGGGAGCATTACTCTACGGATGTGGAGCAGTATAAGGCGATGGTTTCGATGGCGGTGGAGTCGATGAGGGGGCAGTAGTGCCCCATCTTTTTTTGGGGTGGTATTACATGAGTAAAAACGATTTGACAAAAGTAATTTAACGATTAACTTAAATTACTACAGTTAGATATTAACACCTTATAGGAAATTACCTATAGTTTTGTAAACGAGATGTTTGAATGGATTACGAAAATATAAAGTACCTGAAAGATTATAATCCTACAGTTAAGCTTCTAAGATTAGACAATGCTCCTCTTATCCTCAGTTTTTTATATCAGGAATTTAAGAAGAATAACAAAATAGTAATTTCAAATACTGAACTTAAAACCAGCCTTTCAGATTATTTATATAATTTAAATCATATTTATGGGGAAAACACATATCCAGGTACAGCCCGAAATTATCTTGATAAATGGTCAAATGACAGTTTTTTGAGAAAATACTATACCTCAAATAGTGATGAATCATTCTTCGAACTCACACCGGCAACAGAAAAAGCTTTGGAATGGATAAAAGATTTAGACAAGAAAGAGTTTGTAGGTACCGAATCAAGACTACTTAAAATTTTTGATATATTAAAGGAAATTGTTTACAAAAGCTCCGATGATCCTCAGAAAAGACTGGAAGAATTGGAAAAACAGAAACATGAGATAGAGATAGAAATTGAAAAAATTCAATCTGGAAATATTGAAAAGCTAAATGAAACACAAATTAAAGAACGCTTTTTTGATGTATATGATACTGCACGCAAACTGCTGTCTGATTTTAGGGAAGTTGAATCCAATTTTCGTGAACTTGCTAGATCTGTTAGAGAGAAACAGGTTAATAGCAATCTGAAAAAAGGAAAATTATTAGAAGATATTTTTAAAAATCAAGATTTTATTTCGGATACTGATCAAGGACGAAGTTTCAAAGCATTTTGGGAATTTATAATGTCCCAAAAAAAACAAGATGAACTTGATGATTTGATTAAAATTGTGAGTAATTTGCCTGAAATTCAAAATATCAAACATGATGATTTCATAGAAAGAATTGAAGTAAATTTAATAGATGCAGGAGATAAAGTAAATAAAACCAATCATCAACTAATTGAGCAAGTTAGAAGATATTTGGATAATAAAACTTATCTTGAGAACAAGCGAACTATAGAAATTATTAGCGAAATCAAATCCCTTGCCATCCAAATAAAAGGCAATCTACCAAAAAATAAGAATTTTTTATTTATTGATGATCGTCCTTTAATTGAACTCATAATGGAACGCCGCCTGTTCGAGGTCCCTAAAAACCCTGAAATTATAAATAAAGAGTTGGAAGAGGGCTGTTCAGATTCTATCAATATGGATGTGTTGTATAAGCAGTTGTATATCGATCAAGAAGAATTAAGAATTAGAATACGAGAATTGCTTAAATTTAATACTCAAATAACATTAAAGCAAATAGCTGAAATCTACCCAGTAGAAAAAGGGCTATCTGAAATTATTACTTATTATAGTATTGCTTCCAAGGGTAATAAGTCGTATATTAATGAAGAAGTAATCGAAAATATAATTATATCGAATAAAGAGACTAAAAAATATTTTGAAATTAAAATACCTCAAATTATATTCTGCAAATAATGGAGAATAAATGACAGATACTAATGTTGTGAATCCCTATGCCTCTGCAATTATAAAGCTCTTGCAAGGTGTAATCTATATTGATGATAAAGAGTTATGGGATAACCTGATTAAATATCATGTTCCGATAAAAGAATATTTTAAAGTAATTGGGATAGATGTTCTTATTTATGAAACAGAGGGTTTCGCTTTTTTAAAACAGAAACAATTTCATGAGGGGCAAGAAATTAATTTACCAAATCTTATTGAGAAAAGGCAATTAAGTTATCCTGTAACCTTACTTTGCGTCCTGTTAGTTGAAAAAATAATTGAATTTGATGCTACTGAAGGAGATTCTACCAGACTGATAGTAGATAAAGATGAAATCAAAGAAATGCTTAGAATATTCCTGCCCGACAAAACCAATGAAGTAAAACTCATTGACAATATAGATGAGAACATTAATAAATTAGTTAAATATGGATTTTTGAGGAAACTCAATGACAGTGAAAGCAAATATGAAGTGAAACGAATTTTAAAAGTTAAAGTTCCGGTTGAGACACTTCTAGAAGTTAAAAACAAATTGGAGGAGTATGCAAAACTTATTGCTTGATTTCACACCTGATAAAACCCAGATAGGCTTTCGCCTACAGCGCTTGGAAATGTTTAACTGGGGAACTTTTGATAAAAAAATATGGAAAATTGAGCCTTATGGTTTCAATTCCTTGCTTACTGGTGATATTGGGTCGGGTAAATCAACATTAGTAGACGCTATTACTACCATGTTGGTTCCACACCATAAAATTATTTACAATAAAGCTGCTGGAGCAGAAGGTAAAGAAAGAACTCTTTTTTCATATGTTCGGGGAGAGTATACAAATCGAAAAAATGAACTAGACAACTCCTCTAAGCCTGTATTTTTAAGAAGTGAAAGCGATTATACTGTTTTAGTAACTAATTTTTGTAATGAAGGCTACAATCAAAAAATCACATTAGCCCAGGTTTTTTGGAACAGAAACGAAAAAATAGAGAAGTTTTTTGTGGTCTCTGAACAGGATTTAAATATTATTGATCATTTCAAGGTTAAAAACGAAGAAAAAGATATTTTTCCACTTAAGAAGAGATTAAAGAATTTAGCCGGCACAAAAATTTTTGAGAACTTCAGTGACTACAGCTCTAAATTTAGAAATATTTTTGGCATTAAATCTGAAAAGGCACTTGACTTGTTTTATCAAACAGTTTCATTAAAATCTGTCGGAAACCTGACGGAGTTTGTGAGAAATCATATGCTGGATAAATTCGATGTAAAAGAAAAAATTGAAGGATTAAAAAAGAACTTCGAGAATCTCACAAAATCGTATGAAGCTGTTCAAATAGCTAAAAAACAATTGCAGCAGTTGCAGCCTTTAGTACAAGAAACAAATGAATTCGAAAAAACAAGTATTGAAATCCAAGAATTGCAAAGTTGCCTAAATTTGCTGCCAATCTACTTTGCTATTCATAAATCTAAACTCTTACATGACGAATTAAAATCTTTTAATCAAAAACTGGGTGTAATTAACAATCAAATCGAAGAGATTAGGATTGATTTAGAGCGATTAAGAAACAAGGAATCTGAAGTAAAAATTGCGATTGACAATAATAAAGAAAGTCAAAGACTTAAATTAATTGAAAATGAACTCAAAGAACTTGAAAGGATAAAACAAGATAAACTAAAAAAGGAAAATGAATATTTGAAACTATTGGATTTATTAGAATTTCCAAACGTAATAAATGAGGAGATATTCTACCAATCGCTAACTCAAGCTAGCGACATCAAAGAGAAGATACAGAAAGAGGTATTAGAACTAAATGAAAATAGAGATAATTTAGTAATCAATCTGAATAAACTTAAGGAAACCTATAACCTTTACAAAACAGAACTTGAATCATTAAGGCAAAGAAAAACCCAAATCCCATTGCCAAATCTACAAATTCGCGAGATGATTCTAAGAGACTTATCACTAAAAGAAAACGAATTAGCCTTTGTTGGTGAACTTGTAAAGGTAAATGATAAAGAAAAGACATGGGAAGGTGCAATTGAAAGGGTTCTACACAACTTCGGATTAAGCATACTTGTACCTGAAGAACATTATAGGCGAGTGAGCAACTATGTTGATAAAACCAATCTAAAAGGACGATTAGTATACTTCAAAGTTCACGATTCGAGAAAATATGTGACACAAAAAGAAAGTTCAGAAAATTCTCTACTGACAAAAATTGAAATTAAATCTGACACACTTTTTTATGATTGGCTTGAGAATTATTTAACCGAAATCTTTGATTATGATTGTTGCGACACTATAGAACAATTTCAAAAAGAGTCAAAAGCTATCACCAAAAATGGACAGATTAAGGGTGGAAAAGCTAAACATGAAAAAGATGATCGCAAGAGCATTTTTGAACGAAAAAATTATATTTTAGGTTGGAGCAATCTGGAAAAGATAAAGGCAATTGAGATTGAATCATTAAATCTCGAAACTCAAATAAAAGATATTGAGAAGCAAAAAAAATCCATCGAAAATATACACAAACAATTGAAAACAAGAGAAATTAACCTCCATGACTTAATAAAATTCAAAGATTATTCTGAGATAAATTGGAAAAAGGCAGCAGTTGAGATTGAAACGCTCAAAAAAGATAAAGAAGAATTGGAAAAAAGCTCGGACCAATTAAAATCATTAAAAAAGCAGTTAGAGATTATTCAAAAAGAAATTACTGACAAAGACAAGCAACAAGGTTCAAAGCAGACAGAGATGGGAGTAATTAATAAGACTATTACAACTTATGAAGAAGAGTTAAAAGATTGCAACCAAATTACTGAGATTTTGAAAGATGAACAAAAATTTCATTTTTCAAAAATTGAAAAATTCTTACCTGAAATGGAATTTAAAATTAAAACCATAGATAAATTACAGGAGGAAACACGGGGAAATATTGAAAATAGTAAGGAAGATAAAAACAAAATAGAAGAAAAGTTGCGCGATGGTATCATTTCCAAAATGCAAAAATACATAAATGAATATCGAGCGGAAACTACCGAAGTAGATGCCTCAATAAAATCTATTCATGAATTTAAGCAGTATCTAAAGAAAATAGAGGAGGAAGACTTACCTAAGCATGAGAAGAAGTTCAGAGAATTACTTAATGAGGGGACTATCAATGATATTGCTATTTTTAAAAACCAGTTAAACAGTTTTGCAAAAGATATTGAAGATAAGATAAAGCAAATTAATAAGTCACTGAATGAGATTGAATATAATTCTAAAACATATATTAAATTATTAGCAGATAAAACTTCAGATATCGAGATTAGAGATTTTCAGATTAAATTGGTTAATTGCCTAGAAAATACCTTTGGAGAGACAAATCTTTATAGTGAAGAAAAATTCAACAAAGTCAAATTAATTTTAGATAGATTCAATAGCGGCACATCAGCAGATATTAGCTGGACCAATAAAGTGACTGATGTAAGGTACTGGTTTTCCTTTAGTGCAAGTGAGCGATTATCAGAAGATGATTTAGAAAAAGAATATTATAGCGATTCGTCCGGTAAATCAGGAGGACAAAAAGAAAAATTAGCTTATACAATTTTAGCCGCTGCATTGGCTTATAAGTTTGGCTTAGAATGGAGTCAACCAAAATCAAGGTCATTCAGATTTGTGGTTATTGATGAAGCTTTTGGGCGGGGTTCTGATGAAAGCACTCGATATGGTTTAGAGCTTTTCAGTAAATTAAACCTGCAATTACTTATTGTTACGCCACTGCAAAAAATCAATATAATAGAAAATTACATCCATTATGTCCATTTTGTTTCAAATGAGAACGGCAGTAATTCTCTTATTAAGGACTTAACTATCCAAGAATATCGGACAGAGAAGGAACGAAAAGAAAAAATACTCAGCATAAGCGAAATTCAACAACTATGAAGCCTGAAGAAATAAGAAAACAAGCTGAGCGCTGGTATAAAGATTTTTTGATTGCTTTTATTAAAGGAGAAAACTTTTTTCCGAAAGATATTCGATTTGGCAAGATAGAACCAACTCAAACACTTGAAAATTTTTCAAAAATCCATAAAGAAATACAAAATTTAAGGAACAAATCCAAGGAACAATTAGGCTACGGTTATTTGATAGATTTCATCAAAAGAAAAGATCAAAAAATCGGCGAGCAACAATTCCCCAATAGGATTTATTTTGAAAATGAAATTGATTATTTGAAGTTTATTAATAAAGAAAAAGAATATCAGGAATTTAAACTGGCAATTAATCAAATCACCAATACCATTCCAAATCTTAATGAATGGATAATGCAAAATCCTTTAAAAGTTATTGAACATCTTGGAAAATGGAACGATTTGATAAAAATTTGTGGATTCTTTATAAGGAATCCACGACCCAATCGTTATATCCGAGAACTGCCGTTAGAACTTCACACTAAATTTGTAGAAGAAAATAAAGCTGTACTGAGAAGCCTGTTAGATTTTCTCATTGAAGAGTATAGTAATAAAGATGAAAGTCAATTTGAACGAAGATTTAACCTTAAATTTGATGAACCTTTAATAAGGTTAAGGATTCTGGATGAGGAAATTGCAGAAAAATATTTTAGTGGATTAACCGATTTAAGTATTCCTCAAACTGATTTTAATACCCTCAATATTAGGTGCAAAAGAGTTTTTATTCTTGAAAATAAAACTAATTTTTCTAATATTTTAAATTTTCTTACTTTACCTAATATGAAAAATTCAATAGCAATTTTTGGAAGGGGTTTTGGGCTTGGATTATTGAAAGATGCCCTGTGGTTAAATGATATACAAATAATTTATTGGGGTGACATAGATGTCCATGGTTTTCAGATTCTTTCTCAATTACGTTTATATTTTCCCCACACTCAATCCTTATTAATGGATTTTGAAACATTTAATGAATTTAAAGATTTCACTGTAACTGGAACTGAAACAAATATTGATCAACTTACAAATTTAACAGTAGAAGAAAATCAACTTTTTAAACATTTATTGAATCTAAATAAGAAAAATCGCTTAGAGCAGGAAAAAATCAATCAATCATTTGTCGTAAGAAAAATAGAATATTTTTGGATAGAATGATAGGAGAATACTAAAAATTATGATAACAAGAAAAGAAATTATTGCAATTTTAAGACGAGAATTACCCCATTTAAAAACCATTTTCGGTGTCAAAAGAATCGGCATATTCGGTTCATATTCAAAAGAAGCCCAAAAAGAAGACAGCGATGTTGATCTAATCGTGGAATTTGAAAGACCGATAGGCTTGAAATTTTTTGAACTATCAGAATATATCGAAAACCTATTAGGTAAAAAAGTGGATATCCTGACCCCTGCCGGTATCAACAGTATAAGGGTAAAAGAAGTCGCAGAAAATATTAAAAAGAGCATCGTATATGTCTAAAAGAGGAAATGATGAATTAGTGGAAGATATTTTCGAAGCTACCCGGAGATTAGAAATATATTCCCAGGATAAGGAATATGGGGGATTTCTGGAAGATCTTAAGACTCAAGATGCCGTTATTCGTAATTTTGAAATAATCGGTGAAGCAGCAAAAAACATAACAGATGATTTTAAAGAAAAGTATCCGGATATTCCATGGAAGGATCTGGCTGGCATAAGAGATAAGCTCATACATCATTATTTTGGCGTCAATCTGGAAATCGTCTGGTATATATTGAAAGATGATCTTCCGTTGTTAAAAGATGAGATCAAACGTATATTGGAAAAAAAGATGTCCAATAAAGGAAGATGCTAAGAATTGTAGTTTTCAGGAAATCCATGGAAATAATAAGTTTGAATAGAACACGGATGACGCGGATGACGCGGATTGCGCGGATATTCACGGATACTTATGCATCCGTGCAATCCGTGTTCCATCGTATTCCATCTGCGTTTATCTGCGTTTATCTCCAACTAATATTCGTTTCATTGAGCGAAAGAGCCGGGGGAATTCATATTAAACTATTTTCTAAAATTAATGAATTCAAAAGAGGAATAAGAATTCCGCGGATTAACCCGTATCCGTTCGCATCCGCGTCATCCGCGCAATCCGTGTTCTATTGCATCCCACCCGTATTCTGTGTCCATCCGCGGTCAATATCCATTTCATTTAACAATAGAAACCGAAAAAACAAACCGCAGATGAACGCAGATGAACGCAGATTTGTTAATCTGAACACAGATGAGTTATTCTTTGCGGTGAGAAATCTAAAAAACACCAACAAGTTAACAGACACTATCCTTAAAGAAGACACATTTTTCCCGATCCAATACAACCGGAGCACCCCCAACACATGAAATTCGCAGCCAGCGAGACGATGCTCGCCTATTTCAACACCCTCGAACAGGAACTTAACAACGCCATTGAGTTAGCCAACCGCGCCCGCGCAAACGGCGCCGACCCCACACCATCGAGTGAGATACCGATAGCAAAAGACCTTGCTGACAGGGTCGAGAAGCTTCTTAACATCGAAGGCGTGGCAAAGAAGCTCAGGGAACTTGAAACCACCATGTCGCGTGAAGAAGCCGCCCTCCAGGTAGCGATCTGTGTGGCAAAAGGAGAGATACAACAATTTGATTCTAACAAAGATGCCATCGAAGCCGCTGTTAGAGTTGCAATGGCAGTCCTCACAGAAGGAGTAGTTGCTGCTCCGATAGAGGGTATCGCCAAGATAGATCTTGCTAAAAACGATGATGGCACCGATTATATCAGGATCTATTATGCAGGCCCGATACGAAGCGCGGGCGGCACTGCACAGGCACTGTCCGTTCTTGCTGCAGATTATGTACGTGCAAACCTTGGTATCGCAAGATTTGTGCCGCGACCAGAAGAAGTTGAGCGGTACGTGGAAGAGATCACAGCCTACAGGCGCGTTGCGAATTTGCAGTATCTTCCCTCAGATGATGAGATCCGCCTCATCGTCAGGAACTGCCCGATATGCATAGACGGTGAACCAACAGAGGAAGCTGAAGTTGAAGGACGGCGAGACCTTGCACGGATCGAAACGAACAGGATACGCGGCGGCATGGCGCTTGTTATTGCTGAAGGGATCGCCCTCAAAGCGCCAAAAGTGAAAAAGCATGTAGATAAGCTTAAACTTGAAGGATGGGACTGGCTTGAAAAATTCGTGGTCACGGTCAAAAGCGATGATCCATCCTCACAATTAAAACCAAAGGACAAATATCTCCAGGACTTGATCGCAGGTCGGCCTGTGTTTTCATATCCTTCACGGCCTGGAGGCTTTCGGCTCAGATACGGCAGGGGCAGGAATACGAGTTTTGCCGCTGCCGGGACAAGCCCCGCCACAATGGTAATGATGGATGATTTCATCGCAGCAGGAACCCAGCTAAAAGTAGAACGACCCGGAAAAGCAGCAGCTATGGGGCCTGTTGATACACTGGAAGGACCGACGGTTCGCCTGTTCAATGGGGATGTTTTAAGGATCGATACTGAGGCAGAAGCTTTGAAATTGAGGCCATCTGTCCAGAAGATCCTTGATATCGGGGAGATCTTGATCAATTTTGGGGATTTTCTTGAGAATAACCACCCTCTTGTGCCTTCGTCATATTGCTATGAATGGTGGATACAGGAACTTGCGGCAAAAACCTCAATAAAAGAGCTAAAAGAGCAAAGTGACCTCAAAGATCCTGACCAGGAAAAGGCGCTAGCTCTATCCCGGAAATACAATGTGCCACTGCATCCGAAATACACATACCTGTGGCATGATATTTCAACTGATGATTATTCACTTCTCGCCGATTATGTCCAGAAAAACGGGAAATATGCGGAAAAATTATCATTCCCGGTGGATGAGAAGGTAAAAGATATTCTCGAAGTGCTTCTCGTTCCCCATATTGTGCGCGAGAAACAGATAATCATTGAAGAACCGCTTCCTCTGATGACGTGTCTTGGGATCGATAAAACCCTCAAAAAAACATGGTCTACTCCAGAAGCAAATATCATGGATACGCTCTTGAAAGTGAGCGGAATGACCATCCATGCCCGCGCCCCCATAAGAATTGGGGCAAGGATGGGGCGGCCAGAAAAATCCGATAAACGCGAAATGAAACCCGCTCCGCATGTGCTTTTTCCGATCGGGGATGCAGGCGGAAAGCGAAGGTCGCTCCAGAATGCAAAGGAATACGTCGAGGAAGATGATGGGAATGGAAGAAACAACGATCTAAGGACGGGTTTGACCATCCAGAAAGGAAAAGTTGGCACGATAAAAGTAGAGATCGGAGAGCGTATATGTTCTTTCTGCAAGATACGGACATTCAAGAACAGGTGCTCATGCGGAAAATTCACTCTACCGCTTTTGAAATGTGAATCATGTGGAATAGAGGTCAACAAACCCGTATGTCCGAAATGCAATAAAGTGACAAACTGTGTCACTGAAATGGATATTGATTTTAAATCCGAGGTTGCCCTCGCTCTCAATAACATTGGGGAGAGAGACACTCTTGAAATAAAATGCGTGCTTGGACTTATGTCAAAGAACAAGACGCCTGAACCGCTTGAAAAGGGGGCGCTTCGAGCTAAACATGACATAGTGATGTTCAAGGACGGAACTGTCAGGTATGACCTGTCGGATATGCCGCTTACCCACATAAAACCAAAGGAGATCGGCGTTACAGTTTCTAAACTTAAAGAACTTGGTTATGTCAATGACACTTATGGAAATCCCCTGGTCGATGAGAACCAGATCCTTGAACTTAAAGTGCAGGATATCGTTGTCTCAAAGGATTGTGGCGAATATCTGCTCAAGACCGCCCGGTTCATTGATGATCTCCTGGTCAAATATTATAAAGTCGAATCCTATTATCATCTGGAAAAGATAAATGATCTTATCGGAGAACTGGTTATTGGGCTTGCTCCGCATACATCGGCAGGAGTGCTGGGGCGCCTTGTGGGATTCACAAATGCATCTGTGGGCTATGCACATCCATTTTTCCATGCTGCAAAACGAAGGAACTGCGATGGTGACGAAGACTGCGTTATGCTGCTGATGGACGGGCTCCTCAACTTCTCACGTTCATATCTTCCCGACAGGCGCGGCGGGCAGATGGACGCACCGCTTGTTCTGACATCGCGCATCGATCCGAATGAAGTTGATAAGGAAGCGCATAACGTGGATGTCAGGTTCCAGTATCCGCTTGAATTTTATGAAGCGACCCTGGCATATACGAATCCCAAAGACCTTGTCAAGATCATGGATATGGTAAGTGGAAGGCTTGGAACACCGGCGCAGTATGAGGGTTTTGGCTTTACGCATGATACAACCAATATCGCGGCAGGCCCCAGGAACAGCGCCTACAAGACCCTGGGGACAATGATCGAAAAAATGGAAGCACAGCTTGGGCTTGCCCGTAAAATAAAAGCTGTTGACCCGGAGGATGTAGCTGAGAGGGTCATAAATTCACATTTCCTTCCCGACCTTGTCGGGAACCTTCGCTCATTTTCAAAACAGAAGGTGCGGTGCACTAAATGCGGTGCCAAGTACAGGCGCCCGCCTCTTCGTGGGTCATGTCCGAAATGCGGGGGGAATATCGTGCTTACGGTGCATGAGGGCTCTGTGAGGAAGTATCTTGAGACCTCCCTTCGGATCGCGGATGAGTATCATGTGCGACCTTATACAAAGCAGAGGCTTGAGTTGCTTGAGATCGAGATGAGATCTCTGTTTCAGAGCGATAAGGTGAAGCAGATGGGGCTGGCGGATTTTATGTGACCATCAAGATGCGGAAAAGAAGAGAAGGACAGAGGCGCAGTATTTTGAGTGAAAAAAAAGTGAGTAAATAATATCCGTAATCGATAATATTAGCCTATTAAGCTTACGATCCCATTAAATTCTGAATCATAAGTGAAAAGCGTATCAATACCATGCCTTTCCATAAGTGCAATATTCGTACAATCCGTGAAACTAAAATTCTTGTCTTGAAATTGAAGATAAATTTCCCATGCCTTTTCAAAATCGATCGGCTCAATGAAACGAAATACGATAGGTTTAGTTCTTGCGAACCTGCCTATATCATTCGCAAACTTTTTATTACCAGTCCTGATATAAGCTATAGTTACTGCCTCATCGAAAATATAATCGCTGACATACAATTTGCCAAATTCACCTTTTAATGCCCTTATCATGACATCAAGCGCTTTATTATGGTTTGTATCATCAGCATTTCTGGCAGAGACAAGCGCAGAAGTATCAATAAGAAGGCTCATGGATTTCCATAAAGATAACGATCTATATCTTCAGAAGAATCTGCAACTCCCCAATGTCCAGGTTTTTTCAACATCTGGAGGGCGGTATTATCTTCTTTTTTCAAATATTTTTTTATAGTTGTCACATCTGTATTGGTGATGAGAATGTCAAGGATCTTTTTTTCTGTAATTTTAATCCCGCTGCTGCGTAATTGTTGATACATCGTATCAAGAATGATTTTCGTATCTGAACTTATTTTAACACCTATGTTCTCAGCCATATTTATCTACTTTCTACTTTCTACCAAATAAAAGCTATGATTCTGTGGCAAAAAGTTCACGAAATTACCCCAGTCGCCTTACTTATTTCATAAGCTACTCATTTCTCCCACAGCATTTCTTGTATTTCTTTCCACTGCCGCATGGACATTGATCATTTCTTCCAATCTTCTCTTTCTTGAGATTAGAGGCAGGCAAAGAAATAATTGTATCAGCTTTTTTTTTATTCGCAAGTTGTTGCTGGTTAAAAAGATACATGAATTTTTTTAATTCATCTTCATTTTCTATATCGACACCGGCTTTCTTTGCATTCATGAACATCGTTTTTGCCATTCCCCAACTGCTGGAGTCAGATGAATTCTTTACGATTTGTTTGTCGATTTTTTTAACTTTTTTCGCAAGCTTCGATGCATTTCTCAATAGTTCCTTTTTTTCTAAAAAACTGAAGAAAGAAGAAAGGACAGGGGCAATTGACTTGTAATACGACTCATCTGCGGTGATCTTTCTTGGCAGTGTATCAAGACAACATTCTTCCAGTCCCCTTTCATCCCATTCTTCAGGGATCAATAGATTATAAGAATACATATATTCGGTAAAAGTCTGGACTATGAATTCAGACTCATGCTGTTGTTCTTCTGTTAAATCTTGAAAATACTTGCTTTCACTGAAAGCTTTACCCCATTCGTAAGTCTTATCAAGTGTTTTTTTCAGTTCATCATCGGAATATTTTTCTACCATTCTTACTCCTTCAATAATTCATTTCTTACTCTTCTTACGTTTCTTTCTCGGTGGTCTCAAATTATCTTCCATAAAATCATCGGTATCATAAATCATAAATCCATCCGGGATAACATCCTTAATCAGAGAAGGATTCTTTTCAATTTCAGATTGCGTAAGACACAATGGATTTATATTGGTAGAAAGGTCATTTTCTACAAGATCAAAATATTCTTCTGACATCTTTAGATTATCCTCAATAGAATCAATAACTTTTTCCCGACCAACCTTTTCAAATTTCTCAACCACTATCAGAACATCAATATTGTCGTTCATTCTAGCTTCTCCTCTTGCTGCGCTGCCAAAAACAACTACCGAGACAAGATCATCCGGAAAGATTTTTTTTAATTCGTGAGCGATAGTGCTTGTGTAATTGAAATAGAATATTTCTTTATCATCTTCATTTGTCATTTATTTATCTCCTTAACTTTCTGAAATCATTATTTCTTCCTTATCCTTCTAACAACCAGCAAAATTGCGATCGCAGCTATGCCCTCAAAACCTGGCACTTCTATTTTTGTCCTTGATCTCTTTGTCGTCGCCGCAGGAGTAGGTATTAATTCATTAAAGGGTTCAGAAACGTAAGGAGTAATGACCGGCTTGACCGCTGTTTCATTTGAAGGTATGGAATGGGAATTGAGTACTATTGAGGTCTTGGCGATCATTTTTGCGTAGGAATACTGGGATATTTTATCATAGGGATTTGTCATTGTTTCCCCGTACTCGAATGCGCTCACTGCGAGCGTTGGTTCTATTCCTGCAAGACGGGCTTCGTTTATCGCCCCTTTTGCAGCTTCATAACTCTGATCCACCTTCTTTTGAGGTTCGATCTGCCCCATTAATCCTATTGCTGTGCTGTCTTTTGTAGTCGCCTGCAGGGAATCAAATATCGAGCCGACATAATAACCGCGTTCCATTTCCTTCTGGGCGCTGGCAATGTCATCTGCTGCGCCCCCCATAATCTCTGGATGGGAACCGCTCTCTGTGATCAATGTTATCATGTAAGTATTGATTGATTGAGCCTGGCTCAGGTACCATCCTGCCCGGTCTTTCAGGATCTTTTCAGGTACGACTTTACCGCTGGGAGTTGATAGTATGAGCCACCATTGAGCTGTTCTTGCCCTTTCATTCGCAAATGCCATTCCTGAGATCTTTTCGTCCGTATTATTATTTTTCTTCGCTTCATCAAGCCTCATTCTTGCTACTGTTATCCTTGACTCTGCTGCTCCCGTGGCCTCAACATCTGTTATCCCATGCATGGTAAAATTCGAAAGGTCACTCTCAGATGCGTTTATCTGCTTTTCAACTCTATTTGCGATTTCAGTAAGATATTGTTCTTTGTTTGAAGATTTATCATATCCTTCTTTCCACTGCGCAAAGCGCATCGTGTACATTGAATTGAAATATAAGGATGTAGCAGCATAATATTTTTTGTCCTCATACATCTTATCTGCCCTGTCCAGGATCTCCTTTGCAGGATCTGTTAATTGCATTTTTGACCCTGATGAGATCAATTCTTTATACATGTTCCCGGATTCATCTTTAAGATTCTTTGCAAGTGGTTTCAGCAGATCCATGTATTGAGTGGTCAGGATCGTACCTTTATATTTTGGTTTTGTTATCTCATGATCTGTAAATGCCAGGATCGCATCCTGTATCGTACTTACTTCCTTGACCGTCACATTTAGTTTTTTGCCGAGTTCAACAACATCTACCTCTTCCTCACTGTCCCCAATTATTATTTGGGTACCTTTTGAATATGATGTGGATTTTGTTATGGTTACTGTGGTCTGGCCTTCTGGAACCAGGAAAAGGGTGTAATTTTTCGAAGCTGCTGCCTCAAGTTTGTAAGGGATGCCACCCACCGGTCCTATGGATTCGTCAGGATTTATCATTCCCGTCATAACAACATTTGGTTTTAATGTCCATTTATTTATGGCTGCGATTGTCGCCACGGTCAGGGCGGCTCCTGCCGAGGGTCCTCCAATGATGGGAGAGCTTATATCGATAATATAATAGAAATCATATGTCTTTTCATCTACTCCAAGCACATCTGAGGCTACCATAGCTGCCAGTCTTGCCGAACCCTGCAGATCGACCTGTGTATAAGGATTCGTGTCCACAAAAACATGGCCTGTCCCATTTACAACGATCACCTGGGCTCCAAGGAGGGCACCTTCTTCACCGTCCCCTGTGAGCTTATCCGCGACAAGGGGAATAGAAACACCATCTTCAAGAGCGTTGGCACCAATAAAAGGATTAAATACTAAAAGTATTATGCAAGTCAATATTAAAAAATGTAATTTCCTCATCATTTCATTTTACCTTAATATTCTAATATATTAGTTAAATACTTAAAACTATTATATTGGCATATATTGGTTTGAGTTTTCCAATAATTAATGAATTTATCCGCCCTGCCTATGACATCTGAAATATTATCTCTCGCAAAATACCTAGCTGCCTCACGCCTTGAGTTTTCATTATCTGAAATGAACCAGTACCTGAGCAAGGGATACAAAGAAAAAGAGCTCTTTGAGATACTGAAAATGAATTTTTTCAACTTGAATCTCTATTGCAGCCCTGACCACAAATGTTCAAAGATCGTGAAAACAACACTTCCTTCAGACGAAGCAATCGTGAAGGAACTTGAAGAGGTCTTAAAGCATCCGGGATTGCCTTTGCGTATCGAAAAACTTGTGAATTCATATATTGAACACAACTTCGGGAAGAACTGGAGTACAGGTGACACGGGTCGGCTTATACGCGAGAATATAGTTTCTCAAAAAGAAGAATACTGGAAAGGAGAGGGGGGATCTGTATATCCAAGAATAAGGATCGTTTCCTACCTGCTATACCATTTTCCCGTATATTTCTGCCAGTACCAGCGCCTTCTATTTGAATTATTCAAAAGCGGTTTGCTTTTTAATAAAATGAAGATAATTGATGCTGGTTCAGGGCCAGGGACAATTTCTCTTTCCACGATCGATTTTTTCAGGAAACTCCAGGACATTTATTCTAGGAATAACATGGATGTCAAGTTGAGTATCAGGTTCGGATCTATTGAGAATGAGCTGGAAAATATAGTATGTTATAAGGAACTTATCAAAAATTACCTGTCTGGAAGCGGAGATATCAGCTCTAATATCATTATGGATGAGCCTGTCCGATCATCTATCGAAAATGCGCCTATTCCTAAGGATGCCGATCTTATCGTTTTTTCAAATGTGCTTGCTGAGCTTAAGTCCACGCCGCCCGAACGTGCGAATGTAGTTGAAAGGATAGCCTCATCCAGCAAGGATCCAACATTGATCATTATTGAGCCAGCAGATCTTGATAATTCTAAGGCTCTCCGGATCACCCAGCAAACCCTTGTCAGGAATGGTTTTTATGTCTATGGCCCGTGTTCATTCATGTGGGGCAGAACCTGCACTGGAAATAATTGCTGGAGTTTCAGGGAGCTCGGGGACATTTCTGCGCCGGATTTCATGAAGAGGATAGCTGATACTGCGGACTCTTACAGGTATATGAACATTGATATGAAATTCTCTTATGTAATATTAAGGAAGGATGGAATATCTAAACACAATTACCATGCAAAGGGAAAATTTATGGCCCTTTCAAACCTTAAAATGCATATTGAGAAGCATATTAACGTCGCCGCTTCTGTAATGTCCGAAAATCTGGGAAACGAAAAGATATTAGTTTTCAAGATATGCGATGGCACGGCGCGTGAACCCTGCTATGCGATCATGCCTGTCTATCATATGAGTGAAAATAACAGGGAGCTATCAGAAGCCGGGTATGGTGATATCGTTGAGATATTTGGA
The DNA here is from genome assembly GCA_026552975.1 of Candidatus Methanoperedens sp. Classification (GTDB taxonomy): domain Archaea; phylum Halobacteriota; class Methanosarcinia; order Methanosarcinales; family Methanoperedenaceae; genus Methanoperedens. The sequence goes on along the minus strand of JAPMTR010000064.1, from coordinate 8,244 downwards.
GTTCTCGTAAGGGAGAATAAAAATCAATCTTCTATTAATCTTCTTGTGACCAGAAATACTATCGTCAGGATCGCAGATTAGTCGATCTCGCGCAAAATCCTCAATATTCTTACTCCCCGTTCGATACATTCCATTTTATCTTTTATCCTTCCAAGTTCAGTTTCAGTTTCAAGGCTTGCTGTAAGGCTTCGGATTTTATTCGCGATGATATTTGAGATCTGCAATGCTGGCTTTGATGAATTATTTGAAATATCTGAAATTCCAGATGAGATTTTGTTTTTTTTGTGATCATTCGGATTTAGTGGCTCTTGCTCTTTTTTTTTCTGGAAATCACATACCGGACATATGACTTGCCCCTGGTACCTGAACATAGGTGCACCGCATTCATGATGGGTGGCGAGCATTGTTCCTCCTTTTTCAAGAAGTTTTGTGATCATTTTTATTTTATCATCTGATTCTTTTCCTGTCATAGTATCACCGAAAGTCTTTTCTTTTAATAACCTTTAATAACGATTCTTGTTTCATATTTAATTCATGTGGTGATAACTGTGTCGCAAAACTCCGGCGAAATCATAAAACAGTGTACTGATGTGCTTGAAAGGATCGTAAATGACGATTCTGTTCCCAGGAATATCAGACGCTCAGCCGATAATATAAAAAATGTACTTTCAAATGAAAAAGAGCCTATCTCAAAAAGAGCAGCTTTAGTGATATCTACTCTCGATGATATTGGAAATGATCCTAACATACCTATTCATACAAGGACTTTGATCTGGGGATTGTCCAGTAAATTAGAAGCTATTCCTGTTGATAGATAGTTAGATAATTGTCTTTATTTTCATTTTTCGACTTTTTTTGGGAACCTACCCTATAATTTCTACTGGAGATTTTTTAAGATTGTTTTTGTTTATCGAATTTTTATTTTATTTTTATTTTATTTTTATTTTATTTTATTTTTGATATTTATAGAAAAAAATCTAATTATTTACTGCGTTTGTATATTATTCTTTTTTCGAAAGTTTTATATACTGTAACGGTCTTAGTAAGACACATCAGTTTTTTCTAATGTTATAATTTAATATCAAATCTGTTTTTTTAAAACTTCCATACGAAATAAAGGGGTGGGTATTAAAAAGTTCCAGTAGAAACCATGGGGTTTGAGTATTCATATATCATTTTATGAATGAATAAAAAACATATTTTTCCGTAAAAACCATTGATCATAGAGATATAATAATAAAAAAGATTATTGTTGAAATGATCTTCTCCATAGGAAATAAAGGGGGGATAACCATAAGTCTTAATACCTGCCCTTCTATTGGAGATAGATAGAGGTTCAAGGATGGAGACTAAAAATTCAACAATGATAAATGGTATTTTCGAAGATATACTAATGAGGGCTAATATCTTTGAGAACAGAGAGGTACTTAGATCAACATATACACCGGATTATTTACCGCACAGGAGCGATCAAGTAAAAGGATTGGCTACAATACTGGTTTCAGCTCTTAGAGGTGAAACTCCTTCCAATATATTAATATATGGAAAAACAGGAACAGGTAAGACCGCTGTGGCAAAACATGTAGGAAAAGAACTGGAGAAAACCGGGGAAGTACATGGTATCCCCTGCGTTGTGGTTTATATTAACTGTGAAGTGGTGGATACGCAATATCGTCTGCTGGCATCCATTGCGCGACATTTTGGAAAAGAGATCCCGATGACAGGTTGGCCCACAGATCAGGTGTACACGGAACTAAAAGTTGCTCTGGATTCAGACAAGCATATTGCCATAATAATCCTTGATGAGGTCGATAAACTTGCAAACAAAGGAGATGATGTATTATACAATCTTACAAGGATAAATTCAGACCTGAAAAAGGCTAAAGTCAGTCTCATCGGAGTAACAAATGACCTTAAATTTACAGAATTCCTTGATCCAAGGGTTAGAAGTTCATTAGGCGAAGAGGAGATAATTTTCCCGCCATATGATGCCAATCAGATAAGGGATATTCTTACCCAGAGAGCAGAGATGGCCTTTAAGGTCGATGTCCTGGAAGAGATGGTAATTCCTTTATGTGCGGCTTATGCAGCACAGGAACATGGAGATGCCAGGCGTGCGCTAGATTTATTAAGGGTATCTGGAGAGATCGCAGAGAGAATAAAATCAAACAAGGTCATGGAAGCTCATGTCAGGCAGGCACAGGATAAGATAGAAGTTGACAGGGTGGTGGAAGTCGTAAGGACTTTACCCAGTCAATCCAAACTTGTCCTTTTAAGTGTTGTACTTCTCGGTTTCAATGGAGATAACAATATAACTACTGGCGAAGCCTACAATATCTATAAGCAGATGTGCAGAATGATCGGCATTGAGATACTGACACAACGAAGGGTGACAGATCTGATATCCGAACTTGATATGATGGGTATCCTGAACGCGACCGTTGTAAGTAAGGGAAGATATGGACGAACAAAGGAGATCTCCCTGAGCGTGCCATCTGAAAGTACAAAAAGAGTTCTATTTGAGGATTACAGGTTGAAACCACTTGAAAACTTCAGGCTCCCCAACCAGACAAAGTTGTACGCCTGAGCTTAATTTTTCTTTATTTATTAATTAAAACAGGTGAAAATCCCCCGGGAAGCCAGCGAAACACAACCCAACAATGGAACGCGTTCTAATCGAGCCACACCAATCACCCATTCAGGTTTGACCGGTATGTGTGGGCTTATGCTTCCCTGCTGGTCATAGGCAGAATTAGTTTTTGGATTATCACCTTTTGTAATATAACCCGCAAAAGGAGCTGCAGGCCCTCCAGGCCACATTTGCTGCCCTTCTTCCACAAAATACATGGCGCGGTGGATAATTGGAGTTACGCCATCTCTTCCTCGTGGTTTGTAGAGAATGACATCGCCGTATTCATTAAAAGTTGAATAACCTGATTCTTTTCCCTGATCATAAGTTGTTATTGTAGTACGATCGGCACTTTCAACAAAAATAATATCCCCTATCTGGATATGAGGTATCATACTGCCGCTTTCCACAGCTACCATAGGTGAAAAACGCCCCATGGCGATATAGGATATCGATGAAAAGACCGCAACAACAACAAGTACGAACAGGAAATCCCGCAAAAGTCCTATCCAGAAATTATCACTTTCTTTGAAATATTTAATTCTGTCTCTAAGTTCCATAAAATATGAAGAGATAATATCACCCATTATATTAAGACTTGTCCTGATAATTAAGATACCATTTAATTTATTCATGAAAAAGGATTCAAAATGTTGCTATTTATTGTTTATACCAGGAAAGCACAGAGCATAAGGTTTTATTATCACTCAGGAAGTATCTGAGACAAAAGGAAGATAATTTATGGAGCTCCAGAAACCCCGCGGCACACGTGATTTCCTGCCAGAAGAAATGGAAAGGAGAAGACATATTGAGAATAGATTGCGGCAGGTTGCAACGAGATGGGGATACGGGGAGATAAAAACCCCTACTTTTGAACATATCGAGCTTTTTACTCTTAAATCAGGCGATGGCATTCTTGGCGAGATCTATAATTTCAAGGACAAGGGGGATCGTGAGATAGCGCTTCGTCCAGAACTCACAGCTCCCGTTGTTAGAATGTATGTGGAAGAACTCCAAAGATCGCCAAAGCCCCTGAAATTTTTTTATTTTGATAATTGCTTCAGGTATGAGCGCCCCCAGAAAGGTCGCTTCAGGGAATTCTTCCAGTTCGGCGTTGAGATAATAGGAAGCTCCAGACCGGAATCGGATGCTGAGATAATCGCTCTTGCAGCTGAAATGCTAAAAAGCGCAGGGGTAAAAGGTGATCTGCATATCGGACATATCGGGATCGTACGCACGCTTTTAAAAGACATCCAGCCAGAGGACCAGGGCAAAATAATGCGATTTGTCGATAAAAAGGATGATAAAGGTCTTGAAGCTTTCCTTGATCAGATAAATGCTCCTGATGATATTCGTGGAAAATTGTTCCGCTTAATAGGGCTTCGCGGTGAGAATGCTATGCATGAAGTGCAGGAGCTTGTTGGCGAGATAGAAGCTTTCAAACAGTTCAAGGTGCTTCTTGACCTTCTGGATGTTTATGACGTTGAATACCAGGTCGATCTGGGGATAGCAAGAGGTCTTGATTATTACACAGGCATGGTTTTTGAGATCTACTGCGAAGGTCTTGGCGCCCAAAATCAGGTATGCGGCGGAGGGTCATATAGACTGGCACAGTTATTCGGAGGCGAGGATACGCAATCAACAGGTTATGCTATCGGATTTGACAGGATAATGGAGATATGCGAGTCAAAGCCAGAAGTTTCAAAGAGCATAGTTGTCGTCTCATTCGAAGATACCAGAAAAGAAGCCATCATTATCGCCAGGAAGCTCAGGATGCATATTGCCACATATCTTGATGTGATGGGGCGAAAGTTCAAGGACCAGATCGCTTATGCCAATACCATCGGTGCAAGTCATGTAGTGATAGTGGGTAAGAACGAGCTTGATGCTGGAAAAGTGGCGCTCAAGGACATGTCAACCGGGAAACAGGAGTTGCTTTCAGTTGAGGAAGTTGTTGATCACATCTCTCTCACACCTATTTCACACTAACACTCATAAAAATGTGAAAACATTGCCATGAATCGTGAGCAATCATGGTATCAGTAAGAAAATTTAAGAGAAGAGCGGTAACATCAAGAATATTATTGGAACGAAGGAATAGGATAAAGGACTTTCTACGGTGGGATATTAACTCCAGGAACTAAAAACTACCACTTTATCATATTATTCAAAACAACATTACTTCGGGTAAGTTCCTGAAGGATCTTTACAACTTCTTCCTTGGGGATAGTAATAAATCCTCTTGAAACACGAATTACATCTTCCACTTCTACCATCCCATAGTAACTCATCAATTTAACAATCCGCATAACGGTATTAAGTTGTTTTTCATGCTCTCGTCTCTGGAAGGTTCTAATCGCCCGCAGAAGGTCGATCTTTCTAAATTCAGGCCAGAATGGGGCACAAAAATACGCTGCGCACTCATTACCGTTTGCCTGCCAGGGAAGGAAATTTGAGATCCTCTCGTCCCCTCCTGTTCGTATTATCAGGTCAACATATGGAACAGACCCGCTTGATGGGTATAAATTTTTAGAGATAGTATCTTCATTAATATCGTCCAGGGATAATTCTCCACACTTGATCTTTGTCGCCATTCTCTGCGCCGCATCTACAAGTTCCTGGCGCCCGCCGTAGGCAAGTGCGACATTAAGATACACGCCATCATAATTCCTGGTTATTTCCTCGGCATGTTTGGCAGATGCCTTAAGTCCTGGTGGGAGCAGGTCTATATTTCCCAGCACCCTTACTCTCATTCTGCGTCTGTGCGTGCGCTCATCTGCGCATATTTTATCAAATTTTATACCGATAAGGTCAAAAAGCTTGTTTTTTTCAAGATCGTTCCTGTCAAAATTCTCGGTCGAAAATGCGTATACAGTAAGCTGTTTGATGCCTAGATCAAAACTCCAGTCAAGGACTTTTTCTGTTGTGTCCGCTCCTTTAAAATGACCGTAATATTGTGCAAGGCCACGCTTTTGCGCAAACCTCCTGTTACCATCCATAATGATGGCGACATGTGATGGCACCGGTTTATCCTTAATTTCATTTGAAAGTAATGCCTCATAACCACCATACAATAAACCTGATAAACTCAAAATATCACTCGGTTCTGTTAGAGTATGAGATGTATTTATACTTAACCAAAGTCTTCAAGTCTACGCTGCTCATCCAATTTTTCTTCAGGAGGAGGCACAGACCCGATCTGTTTTAATATTCTTATTGCCATTTTCGTACCTATGATCTTTGCAACCTGGCCTGGTTCGCACGATCGCAACATCTCCATATCCATTATGCCTGCATTGTACAATTTGCGCGCACGAACCCGGCCGATCCCCCGGATCTGGATAAGTTCAAGAAGTTCAGGGCTTGCTCCGTACTCTACCCGATTTTCAAGTTCTCTCACTCTATTTGCAGATGGATGTTTTTTGAATGCCGCGAGTTCTGCCATCGAATGGACAAGCCAGAGAGTGATGTCAGAAAGAGCTCTTATATCTCCTTCACCTATTCCGAATTTATTAACGATATCTTCTTCCTTTTTTTCATTTATCCAGTCAAGCATAACGCATGATGTCTTAACCTGTGAAAGGAACCATTCATAGCTGACTGAACTTGACTGGGGGGGTATCGTTATGAATTCAGTATGATGTTCCATGACAAGATCGCTTAACCACAAATAATCATTTGATCGTAAATAAAGTGGACGCATGTTGGTCGTCATAGAAACAAGATGGAGCAAGGTTAATTCAGTGTAAGAGGTGCCTTTATCTTCGATCTTTTCAAGTCCTTCGATAATGATTGATGCTGAAAGAGGATCTATATACAGTCGTGATACCATCTCACCCAGGCGGGTGGGAAAAAGCCCGTCTTTTTGGATGATCATCTTTTTATCAACCAGGAAACTAATTATTTTGTCGATTATGACCTTCAAACTCCAGGGTTCTTGCTGTGTGGAGTAGAACGTATTCTTCATAAATTCGAGCAATTCATCCATGGTTCTGGCAAAACCTGTGACAATTATTGAAAGGATATGTGTCCGCAGGGCATTTTCAGTACCAAGTTTTGACCAGATATTTTCAGCGCCAGCAAGTACATACTGGTTCATCAGCTCTTCCATTTCATCATAATTCTTTGCGACCAGGACCGATTCACCATAAGGGTCAAGCCTCGGACGCCCGGCTCTTCCTGCCATCTGCTTATATTCAAGGACAGGTATGGGCACCTGTCCCAAATTTACATCATAACGTCTGTAGCCTTTGATTATAACCCTGCGCGCCGGGAGATTTAGACCGGCTGCAAGCGTTGGGGTCGCAGCTATTACTTTGATCGTGCCATCGCGAAACCCATTTTCGACTATCTTACGCTGCTCGGAAATAAGTCCTGCATGATGAAAAGCGCTGCCGTTCACGATACATTGTGCAAGTTTTTTTGTGGTTTCAACTTCACTTGTTTCTATGATCTGCATAGAAAGGTTTTTGAGTTTTTCCCTGGTGTCCTGGTCTATCAGTTTGGATATGGCGACTCCTGTACGAACGGCCTGACCTTCTGAATTCTTGCGGCTGCTTTCAAAAATAATACACTGTCCTCCTTCTTTCAGGGTATCGGCCACAAGTGAAATTGTGTTGTCTTTGTTGAACCCTTTAACCTCCCGCTGGGTCCTGTCTGCGAAGGTTATGGCATTTACAAAGAAGACCCCTTCTTTTAAGATTATCGGTCTCCAATCGCTAACCACCAGTTGTGCAGAAAGCCATTTAGCCACGTCCCCGGCATTCCCGATCGTTGCCGAAAGTGCGATGATCTGTGGTTTTTGTTTCATCAATTTAGCAAGCACTATTTCAAGTGTCGGGCCGCGGTCAGGAGAATCAATAAGATGAACCTCATCCGCGACAACCACAGTCACCTTTTCTATCCATCTGCTGCCATTACGGAGGAGTGAATCGACCTTTTCAGATGTGGCGACAATAATATCAAATTGCCCGAGCCAATCATCGCGAGCATCTAGATCCCCTGTTGCAATACCGGCTGAAACACCCACTCCGTCGTTTTTTTTTATCGCCTCAAAGCTCCTGAAACGTTCATATTTTTCACTTGCAAGGGCACGCAGTGGTACGATATAGAGGCCTTTTCCTTTCTTGTCGTTTAATATTGATTTAAGCATGGCAAATTCAGAAAGAAGGGTTTTTCCGGAAGCCGTCGGTATCGCAGCAACAATATTTTTTCCATCAAGAAGGCCAGCGTCGATGGCTGCTGATTGTGGGGGGTAAAGTGAAGTTATACCTGAATCAATATAGAATTGTTTAACCAGAGGAGAAATGTCAAGATCATTTATCTGGATGTTTTTATCATTCTTGAAGACCTTTTGAATTTTATTTCCTGCAATAAATTCAGGAATCTGAACAGATGGCTTTTTCATCTAAATTCAATATTTATGAAATGATAGTAAAAAAAGCATGAGGGCAATAATATAAAAGCCCTCTTTTTTATTAAAAAAACTTATTTAATATCTCGCTGGTTTGTGCTTAGCGTAGCATTCCCTGCAATAAACGGGTCTGTCGCCTGATGGTACGAAAGGTACCTCTGTTTCCTGTTTGCAATCTGCACAAGTTGCCTTATGCATTTCT
>JAPMTR010000059.1 GCA_026552975.1 Candidatus Methanoperedens sp. | reverse complement strand
ATATGAGGATTCGATATATTTGATGTAGTTTGCGAGGCTGTTTTTCCCCACCGATATCCCCATGCTTTTCATTGTGTTGTACGTCTTGCTGATCGAGTACTGGGTTGAGTTTATAAGCAGCCGAAGCAGGGTTTTTAGCGCTTCATCGTTCCTTATCCTGAACCGCTCGGCAACATCCTTCGAAACGACGGTATTGTAATATTGCTGCAGGAGTTCGATCTTTCTCTCTTCCGGGGCAAGAACGACTTCGGGCATTCCCCCGTAATATAGATATTCGTCCAGTGCCCCCGCGACTTTTGCCTTCTCGTTTGCAGAATAGTTGGCCGCTTCCGTATCTATCTGCAATCCTCTAAAAACAAGGAATTCCTGAAACGAGAGCGGAAACACCTTTACCTCAAGGCACCTTCCCCTAAGTTCTGTTGGAATCTCATTGCTTGATACCTTTGAACTTGAGCCGGTGACAAATATCTGCGCGTCGTAATTGTCATAAATCCGTCTTAACCATCTGCTCCAGTCAGGCATATCCTGGATTTCATCGAGAAAAAGAAATTCCGGATCATCGGAAAAGGCCTCTTTTATCGAAGGCACGATACCAGATAGGAATTTAGTGTCGCGGGGTATGCGTTCATCCTCAAAGTTCAGGTAAACGACATCCTTCCTATTTTTTTCCATGAGAAGGCGTTTTATCGACTCAAGCAGGATGTATGTCTTTCCGCATCTGCGAAATCCGGTCACGACCACGATTTTTCTGGGTGTTGCATTTATGTGGTCTTTCAAGGTTGCGGTTCTGGGTAACGCGGCAGGAATTTTTTTGTCCATCCACGAATACAAAATTGTCTTAATTGTTTCATCCATAATACAATATTGTATCAAATCATACTATTTAGATGTTTTTGAGGATGCTAAAAAGACTCATTTGCCCCACCTCAAATATACTTTCTTGCGAACGAAACGAACTTTATGGCGTTTAGCACCATCCTCTGCGCATCTCTTTTGCTTATCGGCTGGCCGGTATAATCATATTTGGATTTTTCATTTACCGCGATTGTAAGCGTGTCCCTGTTTCGCGCTTCTTCCTGCGGAATCTTGTTCTCGCGCACAAGCCGCATGAAAAGCGATATTGCATCATCGTGTCTTTTCGCTCTTGTATTCAGGAACTTCAATGACAGTGCGTCGTTTGCCTTGATGATGGCATGTATCGCCTGCGCCGTTGCAACGATCAGGCTTTCCGGATCCCCCTGCTCTATCGTTCTTTGTGCGCTCTCAAGCCAGACCCCTGCTTCTTTTATCGCAGCATTACTCAAGAACCTCCCCCCATTCTATTATATCCATGACCAGTTTCTTACGGGATTCGCATTCGCTAAAAACGAGTGTGACCGTCCGGATACGGTATTTTTCTTCAACTTCGGCTGTGATTTGCGCCACCTTCAGCTCCACATCCGACTTTTTTGCTTTTTTATCGTCGTATATTATAGCAAGGTCCACATCGCTGCCAGGTTTGTGGGCACCTTTTAAAACACTCCCGAAAAGCACGCATTTTTTAGCCCACGGGCATCCCATAATCTTACTGGAAAATTCCTGCGCCGCCATGCGGTAGGGATCCAGAGCTTTAAGCTTCAGCATGGATTCTATGGATTCTGCCATTTCCGATTTCTCATTGAATCTAACAGCGCTTGTTTTTCCAACGCTTCTCACGATTACGAATCCGACCTGCTCGAAATCCTTTACGGCGCGCCAGCACGACATCACGGGAACGTTTGCTTCTCTTGCCAATTCATTTATCGAGAAGTCTCTTTTCGGGTATCTGCTCAAGACATCAATTATCTCCATCCGCCCCTTTTTCCCGAGCACGTCAGTCAGTATTGCCATTATATCATCTTTGGTATAAGTATATCAAATTTGGTAGATTAATGTTTTGGCCCGGTATATTCTGTTTCCCATCAAATAGTATGAATTCCTGTAAAGCGGATCAGACCAGTGGTCCCTAAGCTTGCTAAAAAGACTCATTTGCCCCTTCCACGAGGTAATCGTTTTGGTTTATAAAAGAGTTGGCGAAGGAATCGCGAAGGCGACCGCTTGCGGTCTAAAAACGGATCCCTAATCCCACCTTACTAAATCCCATTCCAACCGTTCCCCAAATATCATGTCAAACCGGTTGATTGCCAATCTCCAATTTTTAGCTCGCCTGTCCACTGAAAGTTGACAACCTCCCGTCTATCGTCTGCTTCCGGCTTCCCATCCACGCCCTCGCTCACTTCGTTCGCTTCGGCTTGGTCCTTGACCCGTAGGTCAAGGGCAGTGCGCGAACAGGTAAATTCACGCACTCAGTCGCAACGCAACAGCGTTGCTCCGTTCGGCTAAGTCCTTGACCTGTTGGTCAAGGGCTGTGCGTGAATGCGTGAATTCACGCACTGAGTCGCAACTGTCGTTGCTCCTTCCGGCTTCCCCTCATTCTTATTCACCTCTCCCCTCCATCATACTCCCTCGCAAAACCCCTCTCTATCAACTCCTTGTTAAGGCATTTTTCCTCTTCTTTTTCTTTGCCTTCGCTTTCAACATTGCTTCCGGCTTCGCTTTCACCTTCGCCTTCAGCATCGCTTTTGTAATAAACCTCTGCCAACCACCTACCGTATTTTCCCGCCTTCTCTGTCCGTATCCTAACCCTGTTTTTGCTTTTCCTTATTGTAACGAAAGTATAACACTGGGAAAACACTTTACTTTCGTCAGTGACGAATTGTTCCAATTCATCCTGCTCGCAAACCTTCGGTTTACTCGTCAACTCGAAAACCGCCGGTTATATTGGCAGCGGCTTTCTCGCTTCCTCTTCTACGAATTCCTTCGCCCTCATTCCCTGCCGATATTCCTCGCTGTCTTTCTTTACTCCGTGAATTTCTGGAGTATCTATTCCCAATAGGCGGAATCTGATCCGGCCCACCATATAGAAACCCATATCGACGTCTATGTACTAAAACGCAGATGAAAACTACTTCGCAACCTGCGTTTTATGTATGCCTCCTTTCGCAGAAGTTGCAAAATTCCTTGCGAAAGGGAGAGCATCAATCGTATCCCCGTCAACCACCCTTCTCACGGTTCCATCGCAAATTTGACAGTTTAAGCATATCCCAAACCTGTCAATTTTGCGAGAGACCCAACTTTGAATTCACTTTTGATTAATGTGTCAAAGTTAGGTCCCATAGTATTCCCATACCATTCTATTCACCTGCCACATTGGCCTTTTATAGCATTCACGGAACAGATGCGAATCTAATGCACTTTTATAATTGCTTGGAGCCACTGACAACTTTAACAAATAATGCAATCTGACAACTGACCACTGTTCACTAATCACTCGCCACTGACAACTTGCCTTCTGACAACTGACCACTGTTCACTGACAACTTCCGACTTCCCACTTCCGACATCATACATCATATGGGGCGGGTGAGCGGGGATTTGCGCAAAAATAGTTTACGGTAAATAAACAAATTGTTTATGATTTGTAAACAAAAAGTTTATGATGTGTAAACAGATACCAAATGGAATG
>JAPMTR010000058.1 GCA_026552975.1 Candidatus Methanoperedens sp. | reverse complement strand
CTATCTTGAAGCTGAAAAAAACAAATTGCAGAGATTAATTAAGGCAATATAAATGATAGATGCAATTCTTGCAAAACTTGCTGAAATTGCCGAGATAGAATTTGCAGATGTGGTAATGAAATGGCAAGAATCAATGGAAAACTGATCGCTCCTGTGATCCTGTCATCCTCTTTTCCTTCGGAAAAATATGATCTAAAAGGAAGTCTGTTCCAATAATCCAATATATTCCTGGACAGAAAAATAAGTCATTGTGAAACCCTGCTCAATTTCTCCAGCAGCATCTCCCTCGCCGTCCTTGCATCTGCTCTTCCCTTAGTCTTCTTCATTACAGCTCCAACAAGAGAATTAAGCGCCTTTTCCTTCCCGGCCATGAAATCAGCCACTGCCTGTGGATTCTCCTTGATGGCTTCTTCTGCCGCAGTTGCAACGATATCACCTTCTACTTTCAGAAGTCCCTTCTCTTTAACGATCTGATCTGGTGAGCCGCCTTTATCAAGAATCGTTCTAATAATATCCACGGCGCTGTCTTCTGTTATCCTTTTGCCTGCGAGCAGCTCGATGATCTTTTGCATATGTTCTTTCTTGAAAGAATCAACAGTAAGGTCACGGTAATTCAATTCACCTTTAAGAACGTCACAAACCCAAACAGCAGCCAGTTTTGGATCGACTTTCTTTGCCACGTCTTCATAGAAGATGGCAACCTTCAATTCAGATGTCAGCGCCTTTGCATGGTCATCCGTGATCCCGTATTGTTCAACAAAACGCATGCGTCTTGAATCAGGCAATTCTGGCAGCGTTGCTTTTATTGCAGGCGCCCAGCCTGATATCTTAAGGGGCACAAGATCTGGCTCAGGGAAATAGCGGTAATCATGAGCTTCTTCCTTGCTTCGCATGGATATCGTGATCTCGCGCGCCTCATCAAAGTGGCGTGTCTCCTGGACAACGACGCCACCGCGGCGAAGCACGTTCTTTTGTCTTACGATCTCAAAGAGAAGAGCCCGCTCTGCGCCTTTGTGTGATGAGATGTTCTTGATCTCAGCGCGCTGCCCACCCATGATCGAAATATTGGCATCCACCCTGAGTGCGCCTTCAAGATCCCCGTCAAAAATATCAAGATACTCAACGATATTCCTCAACTTATCAAGATACCGGCGCGCCTCTTTGGGGCTTCGCATATCAGGATCACTCACGATCTCGATAAGCGCCATTCCTGAGCGGTTGTAATCAATAAGTGTATATTTTGATCTATCGATCGTACCTTCATGAACGAGTCTTCCGGGGTCTTCCTCCATGTGCGCCCTCGTGATCCCTACCCTGTGCTCGCCGTCCTCACCCTCGATCGTGATATAGCCGCCGCTTGAGATCGGAAAATCATACTGTGTGATCTGGAAACCTTTGGGAAGGTCGGGATAATAATAATTCTTCCTGTAGAATTGTGTGTGTTCTTCAACTTTACAATTAAGGGCAAGTCCAATTTTGATGGCAGCTTCTACTGCTTTTTTATTTATGACAGGAAGCGAACCCGGAAGTCCCAGGCACACAGGACATACATGGGAGTTAGGCGGGTCATTATGGTAGTCGGTGCTGCATCCGCAAAAAACTTTAGTCTTGAGTTTATTCAATTGCACATGCACTTCAAGACCTATCATTACACCGTCAGGATTTTCGTACATCAGTAACCCTCCGGCTGTTTTGTGTGAAAATCAGTATTTTCTTCGAACGCAAAAGCAGTTCGCAAAATAGCAGCCTCATCAAAATGCTTTCCTATGACCTGCATTCCTATCGGAAGCCCATTTGAGAAACCGCACGGGACTGAAATTGAAGGAACCCCGGCAAGGTTTATGGGTACAGTATCCACGTCTGAGAGGAAAAGGGATATAGGGTCGTCGATCTTTTCCCCGATCTTAAAAGCCGGATATGGCATCGTTGGTGCAATGAGAACGTCCACATTGGCAAAAGCCCTCTCAAAGTCCTGTTTTATGAGTGTCCTGATCTTTAGCGCTTTTAAGTAATATTTGTCATGATAACCTGCCGATAAGGCATATGTTCCCAGGAGAATGCGCCGTTTTACCTCATCCCCGAAACCTGCCGCTCTTACCTGTGAGAACGTGGTATGCCAATCTGAGTCCTCAACGCGAAGGCCATATCGCATTCCATCAAAGCGGGCAAGATTGGATGAGGCTTCACTCATGGCGATCACATAGTAAGCTGAAAGTGCATATTTCGTATTTGGCATTTCTACATCAACAGTTGTCGCGCCCAGCCCCTCGAGTGTATTGATGGCATCCCTTACAGATCTATCAACATCCTTATCCGTCCCTTCTCCAAAATATTCCTGGGGAATGCCGATCTTCATGCCCTTCACATCGTTTTTCAGCGCTGATGAGTAATCCACCTCCCTGTTGACTGATGTGGAATCCCGCGGGTCATGACCTGCTATAACATCAAAAATAGTGGCTACATCACGAACACAAGATCCAAACGGTCCTATCTGCTCAAGCGAATTTGCATAAGATATGAGTCCGTAGCGGGATATTGCGCCGTATGTTGGTTTTAATCCCACCACTCCACAAAATGAAGCCGGGCATCGGACAGATCCGCCAGTATCAGAACCAAGTGAAAGCGGAGTTTCTCCTCCTGCTACTGCCGCGGCGCTGCCTCCTGATGAACCTCCCGGTACCCTGTCAGTGTCCCACGGGTTCAGGGTCGGGCCATAAAAACTTGTTTCTGTGGATGAGCCCATTGCGAATTCATCCATATTCGTCTTTCCGATAATAATTGCGCCTGCTGCTTTTAGTTTTTCGATGACATGGGCATCATATGGCGGGATGTAACCTGTCAATATCTTTGAGGCGCATGTTGTCTGGATACCTTTTGTCGATATATTGTCCTTTATCGCCACCGGTATTCCGGCTAGAGGTCCTTCATGATCCTGTGAATCGATCTTTTGAGCTTGCAAAATCGCGCTTTCTTTTGAAACAGTAATAAAAGCGTTGAGTTTGCTTTTTTCGATCCTTTCCAGATATTCAGCCACGATCTCTTCAGAAGAATCCGCATGTATGCTTTCCCTGAGCTCATTAATGGTTGCCAATTACATCATCCTTGGAGCTTTTATGAACCCATCCTGGTTCTTCGGGGCATTTGAAAGCGCTTCTTCCTGAGACAGCGATCCGGTCGGAATATCATCCCTGAAAACATTGCTCATAGGCATTACATGATAGGTGGGTTCTACTCCTTCTGTATCTGCTTTATCAAGCTCGCTGAAATAATCGAGAACCGAGTTGAGCTTTGGAGTGTATTTTTCCTTATCCTCTTCACTTAAATCAATACGGGCAAGCCACCCTATGTGCTCAAGGTCTTTTTTTGCGATCATAATCCTCGTTCAATCTGAATTAAATGTAATAAGCCTATCGCAAAAAAAAATATTGCGATATTTTTTTTTAGGGTTTTTATCTGTATTTAAGTATCAATACCTTCGCCATTAATCCGTATTAATTCCACCTATTCTCGTCATTTCTTTAAATATTTGCTGAATTAAAATTGGATCCAGTTTTTCTGGAAGTAAT
>JAPMTR010000102.1 GCA_026552975.1 Candidatus Methanoperedens sp. | reverse complement strand
TAAATTCTATGGGAATTAATGATATATATGGGAACAGGTATAATTTTAAATTTCTTCAGTTTAATCCGTTATGAAAATTGAAATGTCCGAAAGTCATGTCATATAATATTTTCATGCATTTTTTACAGAATTACCTGCTATTTCAAGGGGAGACCTATTTTGTCGGTTTAAACGGTATTGCAAAAATAAATGTGCTGCCTTCACCATATTTGCTCTCAACCCATATCCTGCCCCCATGAAGCTCGATCAGTTTTTTTGAGATCACAAGCCCCAGGCCGGTCCCACCGTATTGTCTTGAAACACCTTTGTCGATCTGTTCAAACTCCTTGAAAAGCTTTCCAATATCTTCTTCTTTTATCCCGATCCCGGAGTCGCACACTGATACTTCAACCGTATCCCCATTTTTTCTTGCTTTTATAATAACATTCTCGCCGGGTTTGGAGAATTTCAATGCATTGCTGACAAGATTATAGATGACCTGTCTAATACGATTCCTGTCAGCTTCTATGAAATCTATGCCCGGTTCGATCTGTGTGATAACCTTATTCTGTTTCTGAATGGCTGTATCCTGAAAAAGCGCACTTGATTCATTAATTATATCTGCTATAGAAAACTTTTCTATAGATATGTCGATCTTACCTGCTTCTACTTTTGAAATATCAAGGATATCATTAATGATCTGCAAAAGATTCCTTCCACTTAAGTTTATATAGTCAATATATTTTTCCTGGTTCTCGTTCAATACACCAAAATCTTTTCTTTTCAAAATATCTGAAAACCCAATGATCGCATTCAATGGAGTTCGCAATTCATGGCTCATAGTCATCAGGAACTCTGATTTTGTTTTACTTGATTGAATAAGCGCTTCATTTTCAATAGTCATTTTCTGGATCTTATGTTTAGAAAATGTGATTTCAATATTGATCAGCAATTCCCTGTCTTTTACTGGTTTAATAATATACCCATAGGGCTCTGTTATCTTTGCCCTTTCCAGAGTCTTTTCATCAGAATATGCTGTCATGTATATTATTGGAATATCTGAAAACGAATGGATCTGAGATGCTGTTTCAATCCCATCCATCTTTCGATTTAAATTTATATCCATTAATACAAGATCAGGATTATTTTCTTTCACTTTTTTAATGGCATCTTCTCCGGACGTAACTACAACAGGGACATTAAATCCCATATTTTTTAATCTATTTTGTATGTCCATTCCGGTTATTACTTCATCTTCAACTACAAGGATCTGTTTTCCCGGTGTCATTTTACCTGCCTGAAATTTATCTGGAACTCTGTCCCGCCTTCTCGTTTCAAAAGAATTTCACCTTGAAGCTGGCCTTCTGCCAGGCCGGTGACAAGTTTTAATCCCAGGGATCTGGTATTTCTAATATCTAGATCTACAGGGATACCTATGCCATCATCACATATTGACAGATGGATCATATCATTATCATTTGATATCAGCGAAATTTGAATTTTTCCCTTTCTTCCGCCAGGAAACGCATATTTCAGGCAATTTGTGACTAGTTCATTAATTATTAATCCGCATGGGACTGCATAATCAATTAACACAGGAATGTTTTCTACATCAATTTTAATTGTTATATTCTTATTTAAATTATATGATTCAAATATATTTTCGACTATACCCTCAATATATTCTTTGAAGTTGATCTGTGCAAAGTTTTTTGATTGATATAGTTTTTCATGGATAAGAGCCATTGAATATATCCGGGTCTGGCTCTCAATAAAGACGTCCCTGTATTTTTCATCCTCAATGTTCTGGGATTGAAGCATGAGAAGACTGGAGATGATCTGCATGTTGTTCTTTACACGATGATGAATTTCCCGAAGAAGAACCTCTTTTTCCTGAATAGATCTGTTTAGCTGCGCAGTTCGTCCTTCAACGATCTCCTCAAGATGATCAAGATGCTTCTTTAGCTCATTCTGAGCTTTTCTTTCTTCTGCCTGTGAATGCTCAAGGCTTTCAAGCATGTCATTGATAGATGTGGAAAGTGACGATATCTCATCTTTTCCATCCACCACCACATGCTTTGATGGGGATTTACTGGTTTTTATAAGAGTTACATCTTTATTTAAACGTAAGATCCTCGAAATCACCTGTTCCTCTATGAGCCATACTATAATGATCCCAAAAATAAGGCTGACAAAAATGATGAACAGCAGGAAATAACTTATACTGACCTTTCCCTGATTATATATTTCCCTTGGCAGGTTAGCGCGCAATATGAGGGCGGGAAATCCGTTTAGATCATTCAATACAGTATATCCTGCAACTTGCATCTCGTTTAGAGGTTTGACTACTATTTTATTTTCACCCGAAAAGAGTGGAACAACATCCTTAAAATCCTCAGGTAATTGTTTATTTTCTAATCGATCTAAAGTCAATGACATTTGAATGATGGAGCTGAGCCGGCCAAGTTCATCTTCATCCAGATATTTCCCGAAAATGAGCGTTCCCCTGGAGGGACCTTCACCATTGCTTTTCAGTATCTCATAGGATGAGATAAGTAAATTCCCCTCAGGAAGAAGAACAATTCCACTGTAATCTTTCTTTGTTTCATTATTGGTAAGAAGCATGTCTTCAGTATTGATCAGTTTTATGACATCTTCTGAAATTGGTACGTCCTTATTTTCATCCAGATCAAATCCCCTGGAATAAACAACGTCCCCGGTTGAATTAAAATACATGATCAGATCAAGCTGCAATCCGGCTATAGACTCATCACTCAGACTTGTATTGATATATTCAGGATTCTTATCCTCGATAAATTCATAAGTATCATCCCACCATGCCCAATCCCGGTTCATTTTTCTCAAATTACCTATGTCATCATTGATCGCTCCAAGTGCTCTATTGACATTCCTTTCAACAATACCATGTTCCACCTTGATAAAACCATCAACAATGATCAAAGACGATATAGAATACAGGGAAATGAATAAAAATAGAAATGTAATTCCTATCAGGGATAATGTTTTCCAGCGTAAATTCATAATTAGCCTTATCTTTTTCTATGCGTCTTAAAACCTTCAAGCAGTCCCGGGATCTCAGATGCTTTACTTTTCTCGATAAATCTTGGACGTTCAATTAAAGAAGGTTTGTTCTGGAGTGTATATGTATTGATAAATTCTTTATCGTCATCAAATCCATCTATATAAGTGAAAGTATCAACCTTTTTTACAAAGACGACTGATTTTTCTGTAACCTTTACTGGATCGATTCCTGTTTCCTTGCTGATCTTACCTTTATTCTTACCTTCAGTATAATAGGAATCAGAAGACTTAATACCAATATCACTGGCTTTTTTTATGAGTTCATTATATTCTCTTAACACCCAGCCGATCTCGGAATGTCCCTTAAGACCAACTTCAAAACCAAGTTCATATAATTTCTTTTTGATCCGGGCTTTTTCAAGATCTATACTTTCACCAGTAATAACTAAAACTCCTTTATAATTTGGATTTTATAGGTATCAAAACTTTCAAGCCTTTATATGTGAATTCAATTCCCCTCATATCACAGTCATGCTTTGTCCCTCTCATCTTTATTATCTGCAATGCTCTGACCATATTTCCAGTCTTGTCCATGTAATTATGGAGGAATATCACCCCATGGGAGGCGAATTGTTCAATAGTATAGGCATCAGGTTTTGTAAGTTCAGAAAGCAGGATCGTAGTACACCCAAGATTCTTCAGGTTGCGGATGAACCTGCTGATCGAACGTTCTTCAGATGCAGGGTTCAAAGATGTGAACCTTATTGCTGACAAAGAATCTATTACTAATCTCTTGATACCATAGGTTTTTACCTGGATCTCCACTTCCTTAAATACAGAAAATGGTGTGGGCGGCGCATTCGCCGGGGTTTCACTGGATGACTGTTGAAATTCCGGAGTAATAAGACTGGATATCTCATCATATTCCCCATAATTGATAGTAGGACCAAGATCAATGAAGAATAATTTTTTCTTTTTCTCAAGTTCATCAACATTCATTGCATAACGAAGCATGTCCTGTTTTATCGTATCGATGCTTTCTGCTAACGCTATATATGCACCTGCTTCGCCTTCTTTCGCTCCTTCTACAAGAAACTGCATACCCAGAGTAGTCTTCCCGCTTCCTGGTGAGCCGCTGATCAGATATTGCCTACCCTGCAGCAGACCACCTTCAATAATTGAGTCTAATCCTTCGATCCCTGTTTTTATCCTCATGATAATTCTCACTATAAGTAACATATAGTTTTGATTTTTGCATATATAAACGCAGTTGTGAAACTTGTGTGAATCATGCTTAATAACACGTACATTCAAAATACATAAATATAATTACACATATTAACATATATATAAAATGTAATTCGAAGGACAGGGCATGTTTGAGGATATATCAGCGAAATTTAAAAAATTGAAGATGCCTGAGGAGTCGCTAATAAAGAAGATCGAGCGGATCAAAAAGACCCCGGAATCCCGGGATCCAGGTTCATCCGATTTCCCGGGCACAGTGTCAGCTATGCCTGATGTTTCAGAGCAGCTTAAAAAGACCCAGGAAGAGATGACTCTAAAAATAGAAGAGATCGTCAAATCTAAAACTGAACAAATAAATTCCAGTGTTGAAGCGATCAAAGATTTCGATGTCAAATTAAATAAGCTGGAAGGTGCGGTATCATCCAGCAAGAATTCAGTTGGGGAATTTAAAGACCGACTTGATAAGATCGATGAAAGTCTCCTGGAATTATTATCGCTTTATGAGGTTGTTTCAAGCACGGTGAATCCTTTCATCGGGGATAAAGGAACACCCACGATCGAGAAACTTGAACAGATGGAGAAAAAGATCGAAACCCTGACCCTGAAACAACCTGAAATCCCTTCCAATTTTAAAGAAGAATATGATCTTAAATTGAAAGCACTTGAAGGAACTATTGAACAATTAACTGCTTTGATGGGCAAGGTTCCTTCTCAATTGAACACTGAAGAGATAGTCCAGAATGTTTCAAAGCAGGTGCTGGATCAGATCAGACCCATGCTTGATCAAAAACTGCAGGAAATGGAAGCTGTTCATATGGCAGCACCAAATATTGCTGTCTCATCCCAGCCCACCCAGGGATCGCGAAAAATCGCGCGGGCAGAAGAAGAAAGACAGCAGGATTATGATGAGGATGCGAAATTACAATCAATAGGGAACAGGGCTGAGACTTCTATTATGCTTCTTAACTGGATAGAATTCCTCCTTGAAAAAGTAGGACGGAATAATTTATCCGAGGTACTTGAATATTATATTGACATAGGTTGGATCAGTGAAGAAGTATGTGATAAAATGATAGCGTATGCTAACGGGATTGATTATTATGTGGAAAGACCTACCTGGAAACTTCTCCCTGATGACCATACAAAATCCCTTATGTTTATTGAGCAGTTAAAGGGAAGGAAACTTGACAAATCAATGCTCTCAAAACTTGAAAGAGATGTTGAGAAGGTTATCCGCACCAATGAGATCTATGCTGTGTAATTTTTTTGGAAAAAAAAATTACATCAGGTCAAGCTCGACCATACTTATCCCATCAGGTAAATGTGATACCGAAAATCCCATGTCTTCACATGCCCTTAACATCCTGCTATTATCCGTAAGGACCATTCCATATATTTTTTCAAGGCCTTTTTCCTGTGCGATACCTATCATCATATCTATAAGTTTGTGTCCCAGGCCTTTTCCCTGGAAATCGTCATGCACAACGACTGCAAATTCCCCGTTTTTAAAATCTGAGTCCATAATTACCCTTGCTATCCCGATAAATCTCCTTTCTTCCTGGGATTTCAACTCAAAATGTCTTAATTGCGGAAGTATAGGGGCTCCAAGAATTCCATTCATTCTTTCCCCATCTGAAGATTTCATTTCTGCAACCATTGCCATCTCCCTGTCGTAATCGATATTACAGAACCGGATAAGCATCTCATGAGTGATCTTATTGACTGTCTGGAAGAACCTGCCCTTTAAGGATTCTTCAGAAAGTGAAGAAAGCATCTCATATTCAAGAGGTTCGTCTTCGGGTGAGATTGGCCGAAGGATAACCTCTGTACCATCTAATAATTTCCATGGGGTCACGTATTTAGTCGGATATGGCGTAATTACAAGATGGGGATGGGGTGTATTGATCTCCAGGGAATTTTTATCTAAAACGATCCTGGCATCTAGTGCATATGCAACGCCATTTGAAATAGCAATAGGATTAATGTCAATTTCAAGGATCTCGGGGAAATCCACTATCAGGTTTGAAAAATTGATAATGATCTGTTCTAATTGCCTCATATCTGCAGGTTTTCTCCCCCTGTATCCCTTGAGCATTTTATACACTTTTGTTTGTTCCATCATGATCCTGGAGAGGGTCTGGTTAAGAGGAGGGATGCCTATTGAGAAATCACTGATGATCTCGGCATCCACACCTCCTCTGCCAAATAATATCACTGAGCCAAAATCGTTATCGCGTTTTGCGCCCAGTAAGATCTCATAATCCACCTTTTCGATCATTTTCTGAACAACAATACCTGTTATTCTCGCCTGTGGAAGTCTTTCATTGACCCGTAAAAGCATTTGTTCATATTCCACACGAAGCTCTTCTTCATTGGAAATACCGATCACGACTCCCCTGACATCGCTTTTATGGGAGATGTCGGGAGATGAGATCTTAATAACCACAGGATAACCAATATTATATGCTATGCTCACCGCCTCATCAATACTCCTTGATAAACGAGGTTTTGTAGTAGGAATACCGTAATTTCCAAGGAATCTCTTGGACTCTTCTTCATCTAGAACTGTTCTTCCTTCTTTTATGGCTTTCCTGATAAGCGCTTTAAGATTGCTTTTTGGGGGTGCCTGGTCAACCGGGATGTCAGCCGGGGTCTCATATAATAACTTAAGGTTAGAAGCGTATCTATACATATAGAAATATGTTTTTACAGCCTCCTCCGGGGTTTCATAAGTCGGAATACCATTCTGGTTCGAGATCTTTGTTGCTTCAGCTACTTTTCGTCCCCCCATCCAGACGGTGATCAAAGGTTTTGACGCATCGGCCATTACCTCGGCTATTTTCCTGGAGAGCTCATCCGGATCTGCTTTTCCCTGGGGGGTGTAAATGATCAATATTCCATCTACTCCTTCATCCTCCAGACAGACGTTGATGGATTTTATAAATCGATCAACATCTGCATCTCCCAGCACATCGATTGGATTGCTTTTGCTCCAGTATGGAGGCAAAAATGAATTTAACTCAGAAAAAGACTTTTCCGAAAGACTTGAAAGTTTTCCTCCCAGTTCCATCAATGAATCGGTAGCAAGAACTCCCGGTCCTCCTGCATTTGTAATAATTGCAAGATGATTTCCTTTTGGCAGGTTTTTTGAATCAAGAACCTCCGCAGCATTGAACAGGTCAGCCACTTCTTTGACCCTTATAACTCCTGCCCTTTTGAAGGCAGCTTCATAAACCTGGTCATCTCCTGCCATTGAACCTGTATGAGAAAGCGCCGCTTTTGCACTTTCAGTGTATCTGCCCGGCTTAACAATAATGATAGGTTTATTTCGCGCAAATCCTCTTGACGCGCTCATGAACTTCTTGGCATTCCCAACGCCTTCCATATACAACATGATGCTTCTTGTTTCGGGATTTGAACCCAGATGATCCACAAGGTCGCCAAAATCGACATCAATCATAGATCCAAGGGATGCGAACATGCTAAAACCAATATAGTTATCCACTGCCCAGTCAAGTATTGCAGTGCCCAGAGCTCCGCTTTGAGAGATGAATGCGATCTTTCCTGGTTCGGGATTTGCTCTTAAGAAAGAAGCATTTAAACCGATGGCTGGTATAATAACTCCTAGACAATTTGGCCCTATTATGCGCAGTCCGTATTTTTTCCTGATATGTTTTATTTTTTCTTCTAATTCTTTTCCCTCTTCCCCGAATTCTTTAAAGCCTGAAGAAATGATTATCAATCCTTCAACTCCAGCTTTCCCGCAGCTTTCAACGACATCAGGAACAGTAATTGCCGGGGTCACCACAATGCCAAGATCTATTTTTTCTGGAATGCTTGTTACATCCGGATAGCAGTCAATGCCAAGTATTGTTTTTCTCCCCGGGTTCACCGGAAATATTTTTCTCTTATCTGACAAAAACAAATTTTCCAGGATTGTTCTACCGATCGATCCTTCTCTTTCAGTTGCTCCGATCAATGCCACTGTTTTGGGATTTAGCATTACCCTGATGTCGCCCAATTAGTTCACCTCTCCATTTTTAGATATCTTTGTCTTCCTTTTTAAAATCAAAAGAAATCTAGTCTTTTGCCGCTTCCCTTATTATATCACTGATCGAAAGGATCCCGATTGGTTTTTGCGATATTCCCACACCACTTTCTGAAAGAATGAGTAATCTATGTACATGCCTGCTTCTCATTATTTTTGCTGCATCAATAAGGGTTGTATTGGGTTCAACTTTTTCAATATTTGAGGTCATTATTGATTCTGCTCTCATATTTTCCCAATTTTCCATTCCTATTACTTTGATTATATCCATTTCGGATATGACTCCAACCGCTTTGCCATCATCACCTATAATGCAGACACCTGAAATATCCTTTTCACTGAGCAATTTAGCAATATGCTTGCATTTATCGTTTATCGAAGCGGTTATCACGCCGCGGGTCATCGCGCCTCTGGCCATTATATCTTTTAATAATTTGTTATTCATTTTTTTGATTCTCCTTCAAAACCAATTTTTACTTATGTTATTTACATACCTTTCCACGTTACTTACATTATGATGAGGATAGTATAAATACCTTCAGCCTGACTATCACATGATATCGGCCCTTTTCCTGCCAAGGCTACTTACTCCCCTTTTATTAATTTTTTTCTCATTTTCATTGATAGTTTCGATACTATACCTCTCCTGATCTTTTTCTTTAGTGGACGCATGAAGCCAGACCGAACTTGTCTTATTATCGCCATTAGAATTTTTATATCGAAATAAAATATCAATCGAAACGGGTCCTTTTGACCCTTTCCTTAATCCAAGAATAATTTTTCGCAATTCATCTTCTGTAACAGGATCATGATCTCCTGTATCTATTAAAAGAACATCCCTTGACAGTTGAGTCGTATTTATATGATCTTTTTCTGGGTCTTCACCTTCCAGTCTTGAGAAATAACTGCATTCCATCTCAGACGGAACAGACAGAGTAAGGAGAGGGATATCGACCTGAGAAGTATTTCGCTCTTTTGGATCTGTAATAACGGGTCTTTTATCCGCCTTTATTGATTCGATCCTGGTAATAGCTTCCCTTGCATGTTTTCTTAATTCAGAAGAACCGTTTTTCATTATATATCTTAATTCGGACAGCGCGCGCATGTCACCTATTCTTCCCAGTGACCATGCGGCATTTATCCTGACATTATCGATCGGGTCGCTTAAAAGCTCTATCAAAGGAAGAACCGCTTTAGTATGTCCAATTTCCCCAAGAGCCCAGGCTGTATTTGACCGTATCTGGATGTCATCCATCTCAAGAAATCCGATGAGAGGATTAATAGCTTTGATGCACCTTAATTCACCGAGCATTCTTATGGATTCACGGCACTCTTTTATATCACCAGTTTCAAGGATCCCCAATAAACCCTCGATGTCCTGGCGTTTTTTCATTTCTCGTATATCTGTATTATCCAAAGACAATTAAATTCCCTCTTTAAGGGTAATGATCGATTCTAGATCGTTGATATTTTTTCAATTTCAAGTATTTGTTTTGATTTCACACAAATATAAATGATTGTGTGAAGAAAAATAAAAATAAAAATAAAAAAAGCAACGAAAATGACAAACTTGATACGAACTTATTCTACCGGAGTTTGTTTGGGTTCGTACCAGTTCGTTGTTTTTCACCCTAATGATGATGCGACTCTGACTTTTCAGCTTCCCGTCGTTTTATCGTATCCTCGCAGGCTTCAAAACAGCTCTCACATATCGCTTTTAAAGTTTCCCTGTGATAAGGTTCCTGAAATATTGGCACAGGTACCTTGACCTGGAACAGCTGCACATTTTTTATGCTGCATAGATCGCATTTCTTAGCTTTTGAAGGAACCCGTTCCTTATTTGCCTCATGACAGATATGGAGGCATTCTTCATTTATTCCCCTCCATGTTCCTGTCGGGTATGCTGATAATACTCCGGGAGCCTTTACTTTTACCGGGCAAAGGGTTGGCCTTGCCACACCGCATAATTCACAATCCGCCATGATTTTCACACTCCAAGAACTATGTTTGCTGCATTCATTGCCATATTGATGAATGGTTCAGGATACAGACCAATGCCTATCGTTCCTACGACTGCGATCAGTATTGCAGTTACATATGCTGCAGGTTCCTTGATCTTTTCACCAACAGGAGGCAGCACATACATGTATTTTATCACTCGTGCATAATAATATATCGAAAGAGCACTATTCAATATTGCTATAATAACGATCAGCAGAAGCCAGCTACTTGTCAGGACCCCGGTTGGGGTTATAGCCTCTATTGTTATCGAATAGAACAACAACAATTTTCCGATGAATCCTGCCGATGGCGGTATGCCGGCCAGTGCGAGGAAGAACACAAAGAAACCCAATGCTGTTATAGGGGCCCGCTTTCCAAGTCCTGCGAAATTCGAGAGATCATCTATATTTTTTGCGTTCTTGTTATCGGATAATACCATATATCCAACGACAGCGACTGCAATGAAGGCTCCGCCTTTCATTAATGCGTGTCCAAGCGCAAGCACGATACCACCTGCAATGGACATCTGCGTTGTTACAACAAAAGCAAGGGCGATATAACCTGCCTGGGCAATTGATGAATAGGCAAGCATTCTCTTGATGCTGCGCTGGGATACTGCCACCACATTACCATAGGTCATAGTTATTATAGCAAGGATCGCGAAGGTGAAATGTACATCCGCACGGATAGCGACCAGGGCAAGAACAATAACACGAAATGCCGCCACAAACCCCATCTTTTTTGAGCCTGCTGCAAGAAGTGATGATACCACGCTGGGTGCGCCTTCGTATGTATCGGGAGCCCACATATGGAATGGCACAAGCGCCATCTTAAAGCCAAATCCGGCAACAAGGAATATCATTGCAAGAACGCCAAGTGAGCTTTCTGCCGCAAAGGGCGCGATACTGAAGAAATCAATTATCCCTGGAATATTCGTGGTTCCTGTTATTCCATAGATCAATGACATACCGAATAACATTAAAGCTGACGAGAGCGAACCGATCAGGAAATATTTCAAAGCCGCTTCAAGGGAGGCAGGGTTTTTCTTTTCAAATCCTGCAAGCACATAAGTTGACATGCTGGCAAGTTCAAAACCTACGAACAGAGCGATCAGGTCATTTGCCGATGCAACCACCATCATTCCAACAGTAGAGAGCAGGATCAGGGCATAATATTCGTCCTGGTTGCGATTATTCTTGAAATATTCAATGGATGCGATAACTGCGATCAATGAAACTATTAAGAATATGAGCTTGAATACCTGTGATAAAGGATCAACGACCAGGGAATCATAGAAATAACTTACCTTTCCTGTCATCCCATTGCCAAGCACATACACAATTGATGCCAGAATACCGGCAGCGCTTATGTAACCCAGCATATTCTTTGATCTATCAGTTATTAAAAGGCCCAGTATTATAACTGCAAAAGCCAGTACCGTAAGTAATATTTCAGGTGCAAGTAAAATAAAATTGACATTAAGGTTCATATCATCACCCCTCTTAGACCAACAGCAAATTTCACCAGTTGTTCTGCGTTAACGGTCATCATATTCAGTACAGGGTTTGGATTTAACCCGAAGTACAGGACAAGGAGCACAAGAATTGCCATGGAAGCTATTTCGTAATTTGCCCCATCATGGATGTGTCCCAGTTTTTCATTATATGTCCCAAATACCGCTCGTTGCATTGCCCATAGATGATATCCTGCTGTGAACACAATGCCAAACAGGGCAAGGATCACAAATGTAGGGAGGGTGAAATACGAGTTCACAAGCACAAGGAATTCTGCTATGAAACCGCTCATTCCCGGCAAACCCAGGGAGGCAAGGAATCCCAGCAGCATGACAAATGTCAATTTTGGCATATATTTAGCAATGCCGCCAAGGTCGTGTATGATCCTTGTTCCAGCCGAATGCTGGATCACACCGCATGACATGAACAATATGCCTGTGATCAATCCGTGTGAGAACTGCTGATACATTGCACCGCTGACAGACAATGGAACAAGAGCTGCAGCACCAAGTGTCACATAACCCATGTGGCTTATACTTGAGTATGCTACCATCTTCTTCAGGTCACGCTGGGCAAGAGCAAGGAAAGTACCATACAGGATACTCACTACGCCAATAATTGCCATCAATGTGATCATTATACCTTTTGAATCTGAAAATGGCAGGATCGGAAGTATTACCCTGAACAGGCCATAGCCTCCCATCTTAAGGAGCAAAGCCGCAAGTATTACACTGCCTGCTGTTGGCGCTTCAACATGCGCATCGGGCAACCATGTATGGAATGGTACTGCCGGCATCTTGACGATAAAACCAAACAACAGACCAAGGAATACTGCGTCTTTCAGAGATATTACGCCGCGTATCAGGTCTCCATCCATTACCTGGTAGGATTTGAGTAGTTCGAACATATCGAAACTCGCTCTGCCTGTTATACCCAGTGAATTGAAATACAGGGCAAATATCGCAAGGAGCATTACCAGACTTGCTACATGCGTGTATATGAAGAACTTAATCGCCGCGTATTCTTTTCGTGGTCCTCCCCAGATGGATATCAGGAAGTACATGGGGATCAGGACGATCTCCCAGAATATGTAGAACACAAAGAAATCAAGAGACGTGAAAACTCCCATAACTCCTGTGAGTTCAAGAAGTATCAATCCATAAAATCGATTTGCCTCTTTTGTCTCACCCCATGCAAAAAATACTGTAAGCGGGATAATTATATTTGCCAGGAGCACAAGCGGCATACCTATTCCGTCAAGACCGAATTTCAGGGTCACCCCTATTGAAGGTATCCATGAATACGACTCAACGAATTGCATCGTTGAAATTGAGCTGTCAAAACCCAAAAAGATCTTAAGAGCGATTGCAAGTGAAATAATTGATGTTATAAGAGCTACTGTCCTTGCCTGCTCACGGGTCTTTGCCAGGAACGTTATGAGTGCCCCTGCTAACGAGATAAGGATCATCAATGAAATTAAGCCAGCCATTATATACCTCCAAATTCGAGCCTGAGTAATACTAAAAGCAATGCCACTCCCAGAATTGTGATCGATGCATAATTCTGGACTACACCGGTCTGCATTTTCCGGATCACTTCACCGATCTTGAAAATTGTGCTGCTTATTATTGTGTCTATTACAAGCCCGTCTATAATCTTCCTGTCGATGAATTCACCTGTCTGGGCCGCGACATCATGGGTTAATTTCACTCCTATAAGGTCTGCGCCGATCTTTGGTTCATAATACCTGTTATAAAGGAGTTTGTAAAGCGGATTCTGTGACGATATGATCTTACTCATATCAAGAATCCGTTTATTATATATTAGATATGCTATCAAAAAGCCAACAACGCCCACGATCACTGGAAGCAGAATTACTATAACAGAAGGATGGAACGGTTCACCTTCATGAACACCCAGATCCACACCCATCAATTCAAAATTCGATTCAACATACCCATAGAATCCCGTATGCGAGAAACCGAAGAACAACGCTAACACTGCAAGAATCATTAAAGGAATTGTCATCACACTTGGTGATTCATGCGAATGTCTTTCCGAACGTGGCTTTCCTGTAAATGCCATGAACCACAACCTGAAAATATATATTGAAGTCAGGAGTGCTGCTATAACGGCAAAAGCATAAGGTATCATATCCCCGGTAACTTCTCCGTACTCAAATGCTCCTTCGATTATCATGTCCTTACTGAAGAATCCGGCTGTTCCAATATTGAGGAATGGGATTCCGATACCAGCAAGTGAAAGGGCCGCAATGAACATTGTTACAGCAGTTATTTTCATTTTACTGAATAAACCGCCCATTTCACGAATATCGTTCGTACCCACCGCATGGATAACACTTCCTGCGCACAGGAAAAGAAGAGCTTTGAAGAAGGCGTGGCTTATAAGGTGGAACATAGAGATCCCAACAGCCTTAGAACCTAAGACTGCCCCTGCTGTCCCCAGGGCGAGCATCATATAGCCAAGCTGGCTGACAGTTGAATAAGCTAGCACCCGTTTAATATCGTTCATTACAAGTCCCATTGTTGCAGCGAACAGTGCCGTGAAACCGCCTATATATGCTACAACAAGAAGCGCATCTGGAACACCATGAGATATCGTATCCGGTGTTGCAGCAAACATCGGGAATGTTCTTGCCACAAGGTAAACACCTGCGGTGACCATTGTTGCTGCATGGATAAGGGCTGATACCGTTGTCGGACCTTCCATCGCATCAGGCAGCCAGCCATGAAGCGGGAACTGTCCGCTTTTACCAACAGCACCGCCAAAGAATAAAAGGGTGATATAGGTTAATTGTGTCTTATCTATTAGCGGAATTGCTTCAAACATTGTCTTGAATTGCAGGATGAAATTTCCTGACCCTATTTCAAACGCATTTGCAGGGTTTTCGATTATCCGGGCCAATTCAACATAGAGCATCACAATTCCAGCAAGGAACAGCACATCTCCGATCCTTGTTACAAGGAACGCTTTCTTGGCTGCTGCCGCTGCAGATGGTTTGTGATACCAGAATCCGATCAACAGGAATGAACACACACCCACGACTTCCCATGATATGAAGAACTGTAGTATATTATCAGATAATATTACACTCAACATGGCTGCCGTAAACAATGAAGTTTCAGCAAAATATCTTGATTTTGCAGGGTCATGTGACATGTATCCCACTGCATAAATATGAATGAGAAGGCTGACAAATGTAACCATCAATAGCATAACTATTGCGAGGGGATCGATCAGGATACCCATATTCATGGTGCTTGATCCGCTGCTAAACCAGGGAATTGACTGCTGTACTATTCCTTCAGGATATATCTCAAGGAATATTCCCGCTGAGATGATGAACGATCCGGCGATCGCCGCGATAGGTAGATATGCTCCTCCATGAGGAAGTTTCTTTCCAAGGAAAAGTGTCAGGACAAAAGCGATGACTGGTAATAATACAATTAATGCTGCAAAGTCACTGAACATTTTACCACCTCAGGATATTGATATTGTCAAGATTGATCGTATCGCGTAACCTGAATAATGCTACAAGGATCGCAAATCCGATAGCTGCTTCTGCTGCAGCTATTGCTATTGAGAACAGGGCAAATACCTGGCCGGTCGCATTACCATTAAAACTTGAGAATGCCACCAGATTCAGGTTTGCTGAGTTTAATAGCAGTTCTATACACATAAGGATCTTGATACCACTTCTTTGTGTAATGATACCATAAACACCAATGGTGAAAATGATTATTGAAATTAAGAGATATGAATATAATCCCATGTTAAGCCTCCTTTTTGGCGATATATAGCGCCCCGATCAATGCTGCCAGCAACAGCAGGGAAAGCAATTCGAATGAAAATACAAAATCGCTAAAAATGCCCCCCCTGATCTGTGGCCCTCCTGCTATTTTTTCTATACTGATATAATTTATTTCTTCTTTCTTTGCCAGATCGGTCGTACTGTCATCCAGTGCCAGGAATAATACTCCAAATAACAGTAAAGCGATCAATAAACCAAAAAATTTGTTGATCATTATTCTTCCTCTCCCTTTCTGGTCAACATAATAGTGAACAATATAAGAGTCACAACCGCCCCGACATAAACAAGTATCTGTACCCAGGCCAGGAATTCTGCTTCCAGAAGCATGAAAAGACCCGCAGTTCCGATAAAAGCCCCTGCAAGATACAGAGCGCTATGGACTAATTTTTTCGAGCGTATCATCATGATCGATGATAAGACCGTGAGAATTGAAATAACAATAAATACTATTTCCATTCTAATTCACCTCTTTCTTAAATAATAACCTATCAGGACCATAGATCAGGCTCTCCCTGCTGTAATCAGCAAGCTCATAATTTCCCGTCATCTTCATGGCGTTCATCGGACAGACATCCACGCAGATACCGCAGAACAGGCACATTCCCATATTCACCTGCGGATACCATCTCGTGTTATGTTTAACTATCGTTATGGTGCTGTTCGGGCAGTTCACTTCACAAATGCCGCAGCCGATGCATGCATCCTCATCAATAGCATGTAATCCTCTGAATCTTGGATGGACTGGCATCTTTTCATAAGGATACTGAACGGTCACTGTTGGCCTATTACCAACTCGAAATACATGTTTTAAAGTGACAATGAGGCCTTTTATTATTCCACCCATTGCCCAGTCTTTGCTTATCCAGGTCATTAGAACACCCCTGCGGTCAATAGAATTGCTGTTGCAAGTAAGTTAAGTAAAGCCAGCGGGATCATGATTTTCCATCCAATATTGAGAAGCTGGTCTATCCTCATCCTGGGTACTGTATCCCTTAACCACATTGCAAAAAAGATTATTACGTAAGTCTTGATCACAAATGCTGCGAGAGATATTATTGGGATCAACACGGCAAATGTCGCCGGGATCGAACTGAGGAACGGTACTGACCATCCTCCAAGGAACAATGTAACAACAATTGCTGATACTGAAAATAAATGCGCATACTCGGCAAGGAAGAACATTGCGAATTTCATACCGCTGTATTCAGTGAAAAAACCTGCTACTAGTTCTGATTCTGACTCCTGGAAGTCAAATGGGATACGTCCCATTTCAGCTATAGATGCTATCAGGAACAGGATGAAACCCAGAGGCTGGAGAAATATGAACCATTTTGGAATGAAACCAAACCATGTCCCGCTTTGGGCTGTGACTATATCCACAGTGCTAAGGGATCCTGTTAATAAGACAACGGAAATTGCTGCAAGTGCTAGAGGGATCGTATAGCTGATATCCTGTGCCACTGCCCTGATCGCTCCCATTAATGAGTATTTATTATTGGAAGCCCAGCCTGCCATCAGGATCGCAATGGGTGATATGGCAGATATTGCGATGATGTAAAGCAGACCAACATTTAGATCTGATATTATAAGGGATTCTCCAAATGGAAGAGGGATGAATACAAGCAGCGCTGGAATAAATATAAGAAAAGGTGCAAGGGTAAAAACCCACCTGTCAGCTTTTGCGGGAATTATATCTTCTTTTCCTATGAGTTTAACTCCGTCCATGACAGGCTGAAGCAATCCACGAGGTCCTGTGACCATTGGACCGTATCTGGCCTGTACCATGGCTACTACCTTTCGTTCCATCCATGTCAGGAACATGACGGTCAAAAGGATGAAAACAAATAAAGCCGCTATCTCCGCTAATACTATTATGATCCTCAGTAGATATTCAAGTCCAAACATCTCGAACACATTATATATTGGATCATATATCCCAATAAAATTCAAGATGAACACAATAAGTTCGTAAGTATTTTCAAACATTATATCACCGGTCCACATCGCCAAGAACAACATCAATTGTCCCGAAGGCGGCTATCAGGTCACCGATCTTTAATCCTTTCACCAGACTCGGTATAGCTGTTAAGTTACAGAAAGACGGTGATCGTATTTTCACACGATATGGTTTCGTAGTGCCGTCACTGACCACATAGAATCCCAATTCGCCTTTTGGCGCTTCGATCCGGCTGTAAACCTCACCAGCAGGAGGTGTAAATATTCTGGGAAAATATGTTGAAACAGCAGTTGGAGTGCCGGTCATGGGAGATATCCCGTATTCAGCCATACTTATTAACTTTGTAGCTGGCATATTATCCACGACCTGGCGCAGAATATGAAGACTTTCCTTCATCTCATCCATCCTGACAATAAATCTTGCATAACTGTCGCCTTCTTTTCGCACGCATACCTTAAAATCAAGGTCGGGATATATTGAATAGGGTTCATATTTTCGAAGATCATAATCTACGCCTGACCCCCTTAGAGTCGGGCCTGTCCACCCGTAATTCACCGCATCTTTCCCACTGATGACGCCTATGTTTTTCATTCTCATATGGAATATTTCATTTCCATTGATGAGCTGTTCATAATCAACGATCCGTTTCTCCATGTCTTTTATGAATTCATTGAGTTTCGGGATAAAGCCGTCTGGAATATCTTCCCGAACTCCGCCGGGTTTGATATAATTAAAAGTCATCCTTGCGCCACACAGCATTTCAAACAGCTGGAGGGCATTTTCCCTTTCCCTGAATCCCCACATTATCATTGTGGCCGCTCCAAGGTCCATCAACAGTGAGCCGATCGACACAATGTGATTTACTATCCGGTTCAGCTCCATTGTAAGAACACGTATATATTCAGCACGAAGAGGCACCTCAATACCTGCAAGTTCTTCTACAGCCTTTACGTAAGCATAATTGTTGGGAAAAGCCGCTATGTAATCAAGTCTGTCTGTATAAGGGATGAATTGGAGATAGGTCTTCATTTCCCCGATCTTTTCTGTTCCCCTGTGCAGATAGCCAATAACAGGCGTGCATTCCTTAATACTTTCCCCGTCCATCCTTAATTTGAATCTTGCTACACCATGTGTACTCGGGTGGACAGGACCCATATTAATAAAAAGTTCATCCGATTCCACGTTATTTCCTCCTCAGCAGATTAGTGCCATCCGGACTTACTACATCATCCCCATTATCGCCAATGGTAACGAATTGCTCTGTGTTCATGTCATAATCCTTCCTCAGTGGATGACCATTCCACCCATCAGGAAGCAATATACGGATCAGATTTGGGTGTCCTATGAATTTAATTCCAACAAGGTCAAACGTTTCCCTCTCAAGCCAGTCCGCGCCTTTCCAGAGGGATGTAAGTGAATCGACTTCCGGTTTATCATGATCCAGATTTACTTTTATAGCAAGATTTTGCTTTTTGCTATATGAAAAGAAATTGTATATTACTTCAAAATGATCCCTGTAATCAATTCCCGTAATTACTGAAAGATGGTCAAAACCTATTTCTTTTGCTTTTCCAGCAGCTTTGACAAGGTCTTCTTTCTTAACAACGGCCATGGGCTTATTCAACTGTAAGCCAGTGCTGATAACAGACCCAGGCAACAGGTTTTTCAATTCTTCTGCAGAGTTCATTTATTAAGCCCCCATTTTGCGCCGTATCCCTGGTTCTTTATTTTTTCGCGAAGCTGGATCACGCCATATATCCATGCTTCAGGTCTGGGGGGACATCCCGGAATATATACAT
Organism: Candidatus Methanoperedens sp.; assembly: GCA_026552975.1. Taxonomy (GTDB): domain Archaea; phylum Halobacteriota; class Methanosarcinia; order Methanosarcinales; family Methanoperedenaceae; genus Methanoperedens. The sequence goes on along the minus strand of JAPMTR010000102.1, from coordinate 7,543 downwards.
CCACGGGTATGATCAGGTCCACACCTTTTAGAACTGAATAGGATTCATGATAAGGTCCTCCAGTCGATGCGCATCCGCCTACTGCTATTACCCATTTTGGATCGGGCATCATTTCATAGAGTTGTTTAACTCTTGGCGCCATCCTTTTTGTGACAGTTCCTGCAACGAACATAAGATCAGCCTGTCTGGGACTTGCCCTGAATATCTCCATCCCGAACCTTGCAATATCATGATGTGCCATTGCAACCGCCATCATTTCGATAGCGCAGCAGGCAAGACCTGACGTTACCGGCCAGAGGGAGGACAGACGTGCCCAGTTAAATACCTGGTCGATCGTTGAAAACAGGATCATCCCTTCCCGTTCTCGTGCTGCAAGCAGTGTGCTGATAAGACCTGTATCATTCAATTTTTCAAGAGCAGTCACAGGCTGCTTTTTTGTATGTTTGATCTTTGTAGTGTCGATAGTTACTGGATCCACTCTAATGCCTCCTTTTTCCATGCATAGGCAAGACCTATAATTAATACTTCAATGAACAATATCATCTCAAAAAATCCAAGCGGCCCAAGGGTTTTGAATTGTACTGCCCATGGATACAGGAACAGGACCTCAACATCAAATATCAGGAAGACGATAACGATGAGATAATACTGGATGTTGAAATGTACTCTTGCATCTCCTATGGGCTTTTCTGCGCATTCATACGTGGAAAGTTTTTCCTTTGTCTTGTTGCTGGGCCGGACCATCCTTGACATAAATAAAGAGACAGCTACGAACACAACACCGATGATCGTAAAAATTACGACGGGTAAATAATTATCTAGAATTTCATTTGTGACCATTAGACCACCATTTCTACTTAAAAAAGGATTATTGATATAAAAAGGTTATGAAATTGTTTTTCCGTAAAATTCTTTAATGATTCCGACAACTGAAGGCTATTAATTAATTAGGATAAATCATGACAGATAAATTATTTGATATTAAAATTGGTTATGCATCACCAAAAAATCCAATCGCAGTAGCCTGCATGGCAGGAATTACAGACAGTAAATTCGCCGCAGGTTTCAAGAACGCTGGATTGATAGTCCTGGGCGGATATAATCTTGATAAGCCCACAAATGACGCTGCCAGGAAAGAAATTGAACGTGGAAGGACAGAGTTCGTCTCAGACATACCTCTTGAATACCTCAAAAGCGAACTTGAAGCTGCAAAGGACTTTACCACGATAGCAGTGAATGTTCGTGCTGCAACACTTGCACCTTATATCGAAGCTGCAAAGATCGCAAAAGAATTCAATGCTATTCTTGAAATAAACGCGCACTGCAGGCAGCCTGAAATGAACGAACTCGGAGCTGGCGAGGCATTATTGAAAGATATTCCACGACTTTGCGAGTATATTCGTGAGATCAAAAAAACAGGCGTTGTGGTCTCAGTCAAGATCAGGGTGAACGTAGTGAACGATGTCGAACTCGCAAAAGCTATAGAAAAAGCCGGAGCAGATATGATCCATGTAGATGCCATGCACCCTGACGGCGCAGATATAGGTGTTATCAGGCGCATCCGCAATGCAACAAATCTTTTCATCATCGGCAATAATTCTGTCGTTGATTTTGAGGTCGCAAAAGAAATGTTCTCTCACGGCGCAGATATGGTTTCTGTTGCGCGCGCCATGCGAACACAACCCGGGATCATCAACAACCTTGTTTCTGAGATTTCATCCATTCAATCCATGACAGGCTGGTATAATGCCCCAAAACACATCTGCGGCGGCGGGGACTTAAGAGCGCTTGCTTTTTGCTGCCTTCCCGTCAAACCTTGTGCATTACATGGGGCACTAAAACAGGCAGGGATCAACGCCGAAGAATTCATGAAAATAAAAACCGATTTTGTTAAGAAAACACCCATTGAATACGGAGAAGGAACCTGCTTTGGCAGCATGGCATGGTGCTGCAAGATCACAAAACCCTGCTTCCTCAGGGATTCAGCCCTTGAATCCACCAGCCTATCAGATGTGGAATATATGAGGACAAAGAAGAGATTATCAGAGCATATTTTAAAACAAAGCAAAATACGCAAATGATCAAAACGATCATTTGTAAAAATAAATACAGTTCTTTACGGACTGTTCTTCGCGAATATGGCACTTCCTATGCGGATCATATTGCTGCCTTCTTCAACGGCTATTCTATAGTCGCTGCTCATTCCCATTGAAAGGATCTGTATATTGTGGTTCTTGTTTCGTAATTTATCAAAAAATTTTTTTAGTGAACGAAATTCAATTCTTACCTGCTCCAGATCATCAGTGTTGGTTGCCATTCCCATAAAACCAATTATTCTTAAACCTGGTAATTTTTTGAATTCTTCCGAAAAGAGCAGATCTTCTGCTTCTTTTTGATCCAGACCGAATTTAGTTTTTTCTCTGGCGATATAAATTTGAAGAAGGCAATCGATCACCCTGTTGTTCTTCAAACCCTCTTTATTTATTTCCTGTAATAATTTTAAACTATCAACAGAATGGATCAGTTTTACAAAGGGAGCGATGTGCTTCACTTTATTTGTCTGTAAATGGCCAATGAGATGCCATTCAATATCATCTGGAAGGGCCTCATATTTTTCCAGCAACTCCTGTACCCTGCTCTCACCGAATATCTTATGCCCTGCATTGTAAGCTTCCAAGATCATTTTGGGTGGAAAGGTCTTGGTCACTACAATTAATGTAACTTCCTCTGGAATGGATACTTTGATCGCTTGAATATTGTTTAACATTTTATGTGTGATTTCGAATATTCATATTTTAAGCTTTTGTATCCATATAACCAATAAGTTTAATTTGGGCAAAACTAAGGAATTATCATAAACATAAATTAGCGATAAAGGAATTGAAAGCTTATGGGAATGTTTGATACAATATATTTTGAAAAGCCGTATATTTGCCCTTCATGCAATGGTAAGATAGACTCTGTGCAGGTCAAGGAATTTGAGAATTTCCTTGAAAACTATCATATTGGAGATTGCGTGGGACATGCAGAGGATATAAGGATCATTAAGGATGAACTTTTCTGTGACAAATGCAAATTCACAGGACAGAATGTTTATATTGTCGTAGACAGGGGAATTCTCATTGGGACTTCCTTGAATATTGAGGGGGCACGCAAGCTCCTGGAAAGTATGAATTTTGAAAAACTTACTCTTTGGTATCACGACCTCTATAAAAGATATATCAATGAACGAATTGAAAAAAATATGTACGTGAGGTTTCTCAAAGACCTCAAGGAATGGTATGGTGAAAAACTGTATGAAGACCCACCAACCGGATTATTGGCACTGCATTTCTGGAATCTAAACGATCTTAAGGGAGCAAAAGATCCTGTTGAATCCATAGAAAGGTTCCTGTCTTATAGAAAGATGATAGAAGCTCTTGATGAGCTCAGGAATGAGGGATATGATGTACTTGATATTTATTATCCTGAAGAAATGAGCCCGGGAGAAGAGAGTTGGTCAGTGGATGTATATAATGACGAAATAAATGAACGCTGTGACCTGAACTGGACATGGACTATAATAAATAAAATGGAGCTTGAAAAAGAGGAGGAAAAAGAGGATGAAATGGAAGAATGGAATATCGTTGTTGATGAGCCATTCTCTGAAGCAGTGGTGGTGGAGGCAATAAGAAAATGGCTGGAGGGTAGGCGATATGAATTTGGCGTAAGGATGATAGATATGGATAAAGCAAGAGGATCCGGACTTATAAAGAAATTAAGGGATGAGATTACCCAACAAACTTCCACTCGCTAAACGTCGCAGCCTGCCCGATATACCTGTCGTTCTCATCCACTATATTCCAGACAGTCCCACGTTCTATAAGGAATCTTCGACCGCTGCCCGTGATACGCACGCCACTATATGTGTCGATAAAACCATTTTTCCTCACCTGCGCCAGAAGTCGATCACGATCTTCCCGGTTTACTGGTTCCGCCGTCAATCGTGATGGCATTTTTGTGAATTCTTCCCAGGTTAACTCCCACAGGTCAAGCGCCGCCTTGTTGCCGTAGTTCAGGATCGGATCAGCCTGTGTCCCATGAGATAGAACCACGAACTTCTGTTCAAACAATCCTTTTGCTCGTTCACTAGGTGATGATGCTGGAGGGATAAGTTCACGTCCTGTCCATCGAACGTAGCTATTTAATAAGTATCCGATATGCTTGATAATAAACGGTTCATCAATTGGCGAAGACATGAATTCGAATTATCCTCACCGGGCATAAATCTGCTGCCTTTTTCACAATTTCTGCAAGCTTTCCCGATACTTCTCCCTCACCCGGATTATTTTCGATCCTGTATTTTGGACAAACCTGGCTGAAGGTATCCTTCGGATTCTGTTCAAAGAATTCAGGGCATGTGATCAGGCATTGCCTGCAATTGATACAACCTTTTCGATCTATAGTTATCTTCAGTTTTCCTGTCATGATTTAAATTCAGATAATATCCTCTTTGCCAGCACTCCACTTTTTTCAACCGAGGTCATCATTGTGTCAAATCTTACGGTCTTTATTTCAAAATCCGCTTCAACTGTAGTGTCCCTTTCATCAATGATCATGAGATCCAGAATATCTCCATAACACCTGGCAACCCCACTCGATGAAACCTCAAATCCACATGCAGCCATAAGTTTCCCCGCAGGGCCGCTGACCGGTGAATTACCTATCACAGGGCTTACAGCAATTACTTTTTTCCGCGTCAATATTTCCCTCATTCCTTTTAGCGCAAGAATAGGTCCAATGCTTGTTATGGGATTACTCGGCCCAATAATCACATTTTCCTCAGAGTTTAATACTGCCATAACTTCTCTTGTTGGCTTTGCTTTTTCGATTCCCTGGATATTCACATCCATCACTTCAGGAACACCCTTTTTGCCAACCCAGAAATCCTGGAAATGCATGCCACCTTGAGGAGTAGAGATCATCGTATCCACTTTTTCATCACACATTGGAAGAATTCTTGCCTTTATGCCAAGTGATCTGCAAATCTGCGAAGTAGCCTCTGTCAGGCTTTTTCCTTCTCGCATTAATTCCGAGCGTAAAATACAGGTGGCGCGGTCTGCATCACCTATCATTAGTTTTTCAAAAAAGCCCATTTTTTTCAGAGCTTTATTCGAATGGAAAGTATCATCCTTGATCCCCCACCATTTCTGGACATCAAGCATTCCTGAAAATAGATATAATATAGTATCAACATCAGGAGAAACTAAGGCTCCCGATACAACAATATCTTCAGCAGTGTTCACTATGACCGTAATTTCTTCATCGGGTATCATTTTTCTTAAACCCTGGAGCAGTTTTGGCGTTCCAGTCCCCCCCGATAATACAATCACTTTAAACCCTCATCTTCCCGAATAACTTCCCGCCAAGAGCTGTCATTGCGATGGAGAAGGCCAGAAGGACTGTAATACAGATCGAGATCGGTATCGTTGAATTACCGAGCAGGCACCACCTCAGAGCTTCCACCCCATACGTAAGGGGATTTAAATAAACAAGGGTTTTTAGCCAGGATGGGAGATTTGAGATCGGAAAAAAGGCTCCACTTAAAAGAACAAGCGGCATTGTAAGGAAACTCATGACCATCTGGAAACCTTCATGACTTTCAATTTTTGAGGCTATCGATATCCCAAGTCCGATAAAACCTATTCCGGAGATGAACATCATAACTATTGCCAGAAATATCCCCCATATTGATTGATACCTTACACCGATGATCCAGGCGATTATCATTATCAATATACCCTGTATCATAGCTGTAGTTACGCCACCCATTGCTTTTCCAAGTGAAACAAAGAACCTGCTGACAGGCGCTATCAATATTTCCTTGAGGAAACCGAATTCCCTGTCCCAGATAATAGAAACTCCTCCCATCAATGAAGCAAAAAGTACTGACATGCCAATAAGGCCGGGGGCAAGAAAACTTTTATCAAACGAACCTCCTCCTTTTACCTGAAAGGAAGAACTGAACCCTGCCCCAAGGATGATCAGAAAAAACAGTGGGGTTGCAAGTGCACCAATTATGCGTGATCTTGAACGTGAAAAACGTATCATCTCACGAAGCCACATGGTATATACTGTCTGTATGGCCCTGTTGTATGATGTTTTTGCCATTATTTCCTCCTTGCTATCTTCGTGTAACTAACTTTTTCACTTATAGTTACCTCTTTATCCCTTATCGCGCGCCCTGTAAAATGGATAAATACATCATCAAGGGTGGGTTTTCGCAGGCTTACTGTGGTTATTGAAATACCTGCGCCAGATGCCAGTGCCAGTATATGGGGGATCTCACGTTCACCGTTTTGTACCGTTATGAGGATCTCGTTCTGATTATTTGAAACTGTATTGGCACATCCTTCCTTCTGGTATGAGCTGCATAATTTTTCGATATTGTCGGATTTTTCAAATCCAAGAGTGATTACATCTCCTCCAAGCATGTTTTTCAGAGCTTGCGGAGTATCAAGGGCAACAATCTCACCGTGGTCGATAATTGCGATCCTGTCACATAGCTGATCAGCCTCTTCCATATAATGCGTGGTCAACAGGATAGTCACACCTTCCTCTTTGTTCAATAATTTTATGTAATCCCATATATGAATGCGTGTCTGCGGGTCAAGACCAAGGGTTGGTTCATCAAGGAATAGTACCTTCGGGTGATGCATGAGCCCACGTGCTATCTCAAGGCGTCTCATCATTCCACCTGAATATGTCTTTACAATGGCATCCGCTCTTTCTGTTAGTTCAACGAGGGAAAGGACTTCTTTGATCCTCTCTTTCCTCATTTTTCCATCCAGTCCATAGAGCCTGCCGTGAAGGTCAAGATTCTCCCTTCCAGTGAGCCGGTCATCAAGCGTTGTGTCCTGGAACACTACCCCAATATTTTGCCGAACATCGTCCGATCCATTTACTACATCATGACCCCAGACAAGAGCGCTTCCTCCTGATGGTTCGATCATTGTGGAAAGCATGTTGATCAACGTGGTCTTTCCGGCACCATTGGGGCCAAGGAGACCGAATAATTCCCCGGGCTTGACGGTTATGCTGATCCTGTTTACTGCTGTGATCTCATCAAAATTCTTAGTTATTGATGTTGTTTCAATTGCATATTGCATGATTATTGGGTCTATTATTTTAGGATATATTAGAGATTCCCCACGATTCAGGAACATAAAGCTGAAGAACTTTTCAAGCGGGATGTAAGTACGTGAAAATAGGGCGGCGAGTGTTCCTATGCAATAAGTGCCAGGGGAGAAGTTCGAAGTGAGGGTGGATGGAATCCTGATATCTGCCACTCACCTCAAATTTTAAATTATATTTATATATAAATTAATATCTGGCGCTTCCCGTAAGAAAATGCTACCATCGAATAAATGGATATATCGTAAGTATGAGATAAAATCTACCGCATATCTCGAACATAAAATAGAAAAAGGCACTGTAGTAGAATCTGATGTTTTTGAAGATCTCACCAGAATAGACTATCTTGAAGCTGAAAAAAACAAATTGC
>JAPMTR010000063.1 GCA_026552975.1 Candidatus Methanoperedens sp. | reverse complement strand
GTTTCAATCCTTGTTTTAGTGGATGTGCCTCTCGAATACCACAGATTTTCACCTGTTTAAGGTAAAATAAGCGTTAATATGGCTTAGATTTTGCGGTAAGATTTCTTGATGCAAAATTATAGAATAGTATATAAAGACAAGAAAATCACACACAGATGTTGCTGTAGCAGCAATCAATGCACTTATTCTTATATTTGGATTTACCGGGATAAAAGCCTTTGTCTATAATTTCAAGTATCTCGTCAATGATCTTGATCGCTTTCTTGAAATCTTTTTCTGTAAAAATGATCTCTTCAATATGATTATTGCTTCTTGTGAAGCAGATGAATCCTTTTTTCACATCGAGATCATAGTTCTCTTTGATCATCAATGCATGAAGAACAAGCTGGAATTTATATGTCTGGAAAATCGTATCCTTAAATTCTGCGTATTTATATTCGAATGGTGCCGCAGTCCCATCATCCAGGAAAAGGATCTCGTCCACGATCCCTTTAATATGATTTCCCTTTGAGGCTATGAAAACATTTATCTCTTTTTTCACAACGCCAAGCTTTTTTCTCAGATATTCTGTATTCGTGACCCGCTTTTCATCATGCACTTCCCTGCCTTTTATGACCTTGAATCTTGATCCTTCGTTCTGCGGGATGGCAAGACAATGCATGAAATAAATAAAACGCGGGCAGAAAAGGTATTCAAGCACATCCGAAATAGTAATTATAGTATCTCCTGCTGGCATAGTCCAATCCTCAAAAGAATTTAGTCAGAACTTCATCACTCACCAGCTTCTTATCAAAAGCCTGGCCAAGGAGCTTGACCTTCCTGAAAGATTCATCATCCATGGGGAAAACATAAACAGAATCCACATCAGGATCGATCTCGTCTTCGCATTCAAGTGCCAGGGAATCCCTTTCATTTGCATTAAGTGTTCCAAGAAAAACACTTTTTTGTACCCTGTAAAGCCCCTTGTCCAGACATATCCTCGCAACGTTCCTGCGTGTTGTGTTATCCGTAATATCATAGACCACCCAGACCATTGTCATTTGCTATTCTCCTTGTTCTTTTGATTTTTATTTGTCTATTCGTTTATTTGTTTCACTAGGTTTTTATTTAATCAGGCTATTCGCTATGCTGTGGCATTCCATCTGTATGGTGTTCCTGATCTTGATATTTCGCCCGTTATAATCAATATCCTTATCAAGCGTTTCATTGATCGCTGTAATTAAAACTGCTTTACCATCCTTATTCATGTACAGGCCGCCCGGGATCTTATCAAAAAGCCCTTCATGCACCTGTTTTCTCGAAAAGAGGTTTATGACCGTCCTATCGACATGTATCCTGAAGATCTCAATAAGGTCAAAAACAAAGCTCTTCTTGTTGTAATTATCCGTATGTAAAAAGCCCAGATAAGGGTCAAGTCCTGCAATTATGCATCCCTTCTCGACTTGCGAATACAGGACTCCGTAGCCGTAATTTAGAAGGCAGTTAAAAGCATCCTGAGCAGGATCACGGCTTCGGCCTTTGAATTTCCATGCTTCCGGCATTATATTGCTAATTGCATTGAAATAATTAAGCGAAGCCATACCTTCATTTCCCATGATCGAACCGCGCTTTTCTTCAAGTGATCCTTTCATGCCAACAAGAGTTTCCCTGAGTTCTGAGATTTTTGCAATGTTTGGCTCTATCAGCTCTTTATCATCAGGCCTATTCTTTTTCAGGTCTTTCAGGAAATCAAGCTGGTTATCGATCTTTCGCACTATCCAGCCGCGTGCCAGGTTAAATCCCACAACTGTGGCTTCTGCTTCCAGTTGCCTTCGGCGGATAAGCGTCGTGCTTCCAAGTTTTGAGTGCCAGACCCTGCCAAAAGGATTTCCATTGTAATCAAGGAACACTATATCGATATTATTCTCGACAGCGAACTCGATCGCATCTGTGCTTATGGTTGCTGATGTGGTTATTAGGATGCTGTCAACCTTGTCTGCCGAGACTTCGAAGGTCTTATCATCGTTCTTTATGAGGAAGCAGTTCTTTTCCTTTTTGAGATACGCACCGCGTGTGTTTATTACGAGTTGCATTAATGATCAGCTACTTTTAAGATGATTATTTTGAGGTCGCTAATCTTTGAAAGCGCTTCATTTATGATATTCATATCAATCTGGTTATACCTGTGAACAATGAAGTTCCTGACTCCATTGATTTCTTTCAAGAAATCAGCTTCTGCATCTGTTATTATTCCCTGTCCCTTGATCTTTTCTATATTTGTTGCATCATCATCTACCTTCAAACCCATGTCCTTTAATTTCATTGCAACGATATCCATAGAAATTTCAATGGAAACCTGAAGTGAATATAGCAAAGCACGCTCTGTTATATCATTTTCGATGGTGTGTGATGAAATAAATTCTTCTTCTTTAATGAATCTCTCAACCCTTGTAAGATACCTGTCGTCTTGTTTCAAGCCATTTCCTCCTTGTTGTGATCATATCGGTTACAGTTTTGAACCTGTTGCTGGTTATCCTGTGCCTCATATCTTCCCAGTTTTTCCTGAAATGATAAAAATAATAAGAAATAGAGGGCTCATCGCCAAATATCATCATGTAATTTTCTATTATGTCCATTTTAACATAGAGTGGCAGTTCTTCAAAGATCTTTATATCATACCTGCCACCGACTTTTTGAAATATACGTTTCAAAATTTCCCTGGATTGGGGTTTGATGATGCAGATATCGATATCTGAACGTTCATTCGCAGTACCGGTAGCGCAGGAACCATATAGTAAGATGCCTTCAGTTTCGTCTTTAATGAATTCGAATTCAATCTTCAGCTTTGCTATGAGTTCTTCGGTATCCATATTGGTTGATTCTTGATTTTTATATGTTTCGTTCCGTTATCATATTTGTAAGCTTTGGTATATATTATTAAAGTTTATTTTCAGGAGTATTTTTCATGACAACCGCGCCAAAACCTCTTGATACGGATTTTCCCACGCCAAGATAGTCTGGAATGATAAAGTTAGTTTGGAATCTTCCGATAAAGGTCATTACATTAACATCTTTCAACCTACGTTTCATGATGTTCACTTGGACGTCGCATCTTATTTTATCTGGAACCATGTATTCCAATGATTTCGACATGGACAATAGGTTTCCAGTGAGTGTTTTTCTTAGGAACTCAAGCCTTTCTCCACCATCCTTCAAACTGTAATATTTCATATAGTTCTCCTGGTTAAGCGCAAGCCATGGAGTAGCGAACTCGTAGGAATGTATTTTATCCGAGAGCCCAAATTCCTGGTTCTTAACGCAGATGCCTCTCTCCACTATCTCATAAGACTCATCACCGAGCCTTATCTCATCGTATTTATCATAAACATCTTTTAAAACTTCAGCGCCTTCGTTGATACCCACGACCATGGGAACTCCGCTTATCATTCTGTATTGCACCAGAGGATAGCTATAAATTAATTTATCGGTGTTGTGCTGGTGTAGAAGTGTGTATTCGTTGAATTTCGTTGCGAAGAAACCTCGCAATTGTGCTGAAGTGCCTTCTATTGGACGGTTGGAGGCAAGGGTGAGGGTGAAGGTTTTGAGGTTCATATCTTTTCACATTTTGTGCGCTGTGGTTATCAATTTTGTTTACTTTTGTGTCCTGAATTTTTTCATTTTATTTAATAATGCTCATTAAATCCATAACTTCATTGAATACCGATTCAAAAACGGGTAAAGGTTTTAATTGATGTCCCAGAGAACTTTTCCATGCATCCTGAAAATCCTGTTTTCGACCAAGTAAATCCTCGAAATCCGGCGATATTTTCTTGAATGCACATTTTGCTGGAAAAATTTTAAATGATTGTGCCATATCAATATTCTTCGAAATGAACCATAAATCATACACATCCCTTGCTCTTGTTCGTTCAAACAGGGAACGCATTTTTTCTGCCATGATCTCATGGATGGAATACACACAGGCAATTGAATTATAGTCATCTGAATAGGGATGGAAAATATCTTTCATTACTGGCGGCAGGATCATTGTTTCGTTTTCGGGTTTTGTGATATCGAATTTTATACGCAGGGGATTTCCTCCACGCCTGAATATCCTGAAGTAGATATCTATTTGATATCCATTAATGTTTTCTTCCGATTCAATATTATCCTGAAAATTGATGCCGCTATCCCTTTTTGCCGCCTGGATCGCCTTTTTTATTATCTGTTCAATATCTGACCTTCCGGCGCTTTTTAGCATTGTGAAATCCAGGTCTTCAGAAAAACGATAGTTCTCAAAATAGACTTTTCGCAATCCTGTGCCTCCTTTGAGCACAAATATATCTGTTTGCTGATTAAGAGCTTTCAATATCCAGTTCAATGCATAGTCTTTTTCAATTGTAGTCTCAGGAACGCCATTCTCTCTTGCTTTCTCCTTGATCTCAATATCGCGTATCATTCTATCCCACCAGGTATTTCTCGCTTACATTTTCCCGTATCCTCCATTTCCTGTTAAGAATACCATTTCCATGCATCGAAGGGTCAAGAAGGGGATAGTTTCCTGATATTGATCCGGGCTCGACATCTACTTTTATTCCGATTTTATCGCAGAGCAAACCTAGTCTTTTTATGACAGCAGAATTGCCTATATCGATTGCATATTTTTTAAGCTTCTCAATATCAAGATCACCATGCAGCGCTTTTGCCGCTTCTGCTATTCCGCCACAATACTGGGACTTATCAAGGCAGTCCACGATTGTTTTTTCAGGATCGGTAATTAGTACGGCAACGTCATCTATCCATACTTTTTCAAATCCGAATAGCTTTTTTTCTGTTATCCTGACTATCCTGTATCTGACACCAAATATCTCAAGTTCCTGTTCTTTTTTTCTTGCTGTGGTCTGGATGAAAACCGTATTCGGTATCTGCTCCGTTAACCCATGGTAGTTAAGAGCGCTCCAGTAAGAGATGACAGCAGGTTTGACGAGCTGTGAGCCAATAACGAATTCATTGATGGTATATCCTCCCTTTTTTGCGCCAAGCGGGATTATGAGATATTTCCCTTTTTCAATGCGCTCGATCCAGCCTTCCTTTTCCATGCGGAAGAGCGTTATTTTAAGGCTCTGGTTGCCGAGGCTGCTGATACTGGCTGCCTCTTCGAATGTGAATGTTTGGCCTTTTCTTGCCAGTTCATTAAGGAGTTGATATTTCTTGTTCATATTTGTATGCACTATTGTTATCAATTTTGTTAACTTTGGTGTATGTAATTATTGATGAAAATTAGCAACGAACTTGTACGAACTCCATACGAACTCACGCCACCGGAGTTTGTTTTAGTTCGTTTTTGTTCGGTGTTTTTTTCGCGTTCATTTATAATTAAGAGAGAAATCAAACGATAGAACACGGATTTCACGGATGACACGGATGCACACGGATCCGTGAAAATCCGTGCAATCCGTGTCATCCGTGTTCTATTCATAGACGGCAGGTTGAATTCTAAATCCGATGAAGATTGATGCAGGTTCATATTAGTTTTCACTTCTCCTGCGATTGATTATTTCATGAAATTTATCATTTTTCTGTGTTAAAAATCTGGCGCTATCGCTTGCAGGCGCGGGTTTGATCGCGAAATAAGGCTTCAAAAAATAAGCTAAAACAAACCGCAGATAAACGCAGATGAATACAGATTTGTTAATTTGTGTCTTAGTTTGCCTGATCATATCGTTTCTCCGTATGCTCTTTGCGCCGCCTGTCCGCATGTGGCGCGCCTGGGGGGGAGGAGAGGGGGCGGGATTTTATGGATCATATAATTAAACTTGAAATCTCAGTATCTCCAACGAATTGGGCACCAACCACTGAATCATATTTCATTTCACAAAAAGTAATATCTTCATTTTGCTCTTTATGTTTTATGACATACCAGTAAGGCATTTTTACTTCATACAATCTTCGTTGTGAAGGTGGCAATGATAAAGCTTCATCTCTAAAAGAAGATGGGATTACGGGAATCTGGAGATATTCTATTTTTCTTGTTACATCATTTTTATCTTCTCTGTTTGGATTATCAAAAATACCCATTAATCTTTTTTGAGTTTTTGAATATTGCTCACTCGAATCAATAAAATTTGGTGATCTTTCAATTTCAATACCTGCATAAACATCTTCCACGATTTTAATTAGATCATTTTCTGTTAATTTTTCGGAGGATTTTTTAAAAATATCGAATGAACGTGTTAATATTCCATTATTATCGGAATCATAAATTCTCTTTGAAATATCAGATGCCCTGTAAATAGATATACAACTATCAGTTTTTTCTCGTCTTCGATTAACTCTTCCTGCCCTCTGAACTATTGCATCTGGCGGCGCACATTCTGTAAACATGACATCAAAATCAATATCAAGCGATACTTCCACAACCTGAGTTGCAATTAGAAGCCTTTTATTGTCAATTTCTATCTCTTTTTCTGTCCTATCTTTCAGGATGAATTTAGAATGATAACACATTGGATTCAAATGTTCTAATATTTTGTAAAGCTCCTGGCATTTTGCTACATTATTTACAACAACAAGTGTTTTTTTCCCTATATTTACTGATTTTTCAATTTCAGGAATAGCCTCCTCTATAATTTTATCAAATATTTGATAACGATTTCTGCATTCCTTTAAAAGAGTCTCATCGCGTATTATGATTACATTTGGCAAGGTTTTTGAAAAAAGATTAATTAAATATTCAGGTAAAGTAGCACTCATCACCATAAAACGAGTTCCAAATTTCGTAAAATGCTTAATAGATTCGATAATGAGTCCTAACGTCCATGGATCGTAAGAATGAATCTCATCAATAATTATTACGCTGTTTGCTGCGTTCGCTTCAATTAATGCCCATTTTCCGTTATTAAAGCCGGATGATAATAACTGGTCAACAGTCGCGACAGTTGCTGGTTTAATAAAAGATTTGTCAAATAGGACATTTCTTATATTCTCATGATTATCTTCTTCGTCCTGAAACATAAAAGAAGCTGTGGAATGTGTAAGTCCCACATTTCCTTTCCCAAAATAATCTTCTAATCTGGTAAAAATACTGTTTGCTGTAACCATAGTTGGCAAAAGATAGATCAGTTTTCCTCCGCCCATATTTTGCAAATTATTCAATGCCCATAATAAAGAAGCTTCAGTTTTTCCACTTCCAGTTGGTGCAACCGCAATAATATTACCTAATGTATGCGCACATTCTTCCTGGAAAGGTCTTAGCCCTTTGAATGTTAATTTCTTCTCCATACATCTTTTTTCAATTTCCTTGAATAAGTCATCAGCATGCGTTTTTAATGAGTAATTGACATCGATTCCTGCTGATCCATGCCAGTCAGCGTAATGGAGAATCGCTTTTAATAATAAGTAGGTGGTTCGTATAGCTTGAGGATTGTTTTCCTGTTCAAAAATTTTTGATAAAGCATCTTCGCAAATTAATCTACGTACTTCATCATACGGATTATCTTTAGGAATTGAAAGTTTTGGAAATAGAAAACCTTCTCGTTCAAATATTTTTTCAGCTAATGAAAGGGCTTGATGTATTCCTTCTTCACAAAAAATAGGTTTATCTGATGTTGACTCTCTAGAAAACGATTGCAAATCTACATTTATTTTTTTGTGATGTCCCAAAACTGCTAAAGATTCAAGTGGTGATACAAACAATGATTCGCCATGTTTCTTAAAATCAAGACCACCTCTAATAGTAAAAGAGAATGATATTAATTCATGCCTATAATTGGTTCTTATATCAAATCTCTTATCCTTTCTCTTTGCATTCATCATTTTTTGAAAAGGTTCTATATTCTTGCCAATATCATGCAATACCACCGTCAAAAGTGAACTTTTTAAAAAACGCTGTTCACTAAAACCGAACTCTTTGCCTAATCGTTGAATCAAATTCTTGTTGGCTATTACGGTTTCTTTCCATGCTTTATATGCGGCTTCAATATGAGCCTCATAAGTTTGATCCGGTTTAGCCCAAAAAATAGTATTCATTGGAGTACGACCTTTTTGTCATCTATAACATAACACTCAATTGGATTTTCAATAATTACAGGCGTACTAACAAATGTAAATGACCTTCTTTCAATAACTCTCCTTTCTTCTCCTTTAAATTCAAATCTTGTTGGCAAAAGAAATACCTGTGGTGTGTATATAGTTGTAGTTATAGGAATTGTATTGAAATCAATATCAGCCTTATAAGATTTCGAAACATCCCCCGGTATTATAGTATATTCAAATTTATTTAGTTTTTCTGCATTTACGGTTAAAATCTCCGATATGTTACAAATTTTGAGAAGATCATCACTATTCCCGGCTGTTATAGCATATACAGGTGAAAGGATTGCTTTTCTTAATTCTTCAAGTGGTTCAAGTTTTTCCGAGGCAAAGTAAATAAAAAAATCATTATAGCAAAGGTATTCACGAATCAAAATACTGTATTGTCTGCGATTTTTTATATCCTCATTCGTATATTTTTTTTCTTTGCCAGTTAATTTTCTATAATTCCAGAGATCTTTCATCATACCTTTATGCTTGCCATAAATGCCAACAAGGATTTTATTTTGTTCCACATATTTATGTGCAATTTCCAAATTAAAGCCTAAAGCTGCGCCCATCATGCCGATAATTGTTGTTTTAGGCGGCAAAGGTAATGTTTGGTGAAAGGTATGTGTCTCAGGCACGCGAAAGGAAGCTGTGGTTGCTATCCCTTTAATTGAAAAAAGGAACATACATCTCCTTTATGCGTAGTGTTGATCTACCCATGTTCCCATTTCATCAAATGCTTCTCCAATAGATTTCGAATTTTCAATATCACCGATAAATACACCTTTGCGTAGACCAATGACTGACGATATAGTCTCTGATTTGTAGTCCTTGAGAGTTTCTTTAATCATATCTACATTAAGCTTTTTTCCTTCAACTTGAACGCTTTCGAGAAAAATCGGATTCTTGGTTTTTAACATGGCTGCAGCAATGAATTTCGGAGAAATATCAGCTAAGAATCTCGTTTGTCTGCCTGAAGCCCAAAGGTTTTTTACTGCTGAAAGAAGAGCTTTTACTCTCGCTGCCTTTTCTTTATTTTCTATTGGCTTATCAAAACCATCACCGCATCCGACTCTATCAAGTTCAATGAGAATTGAGCCTCTATAAAGACCGGAATGAATTTCAGTCTCAAAAATATTTGGATCACCGCCAGCTTTTACACTCATATAATTAGTCCCAAAATCAAGATCTGCTTGATAAGGAGTTAGAGCTAACAAAGGGGACACACGAACAACAGAAGTGCGTTTTGTCGCTTTTCCTTTGTTTTTCCCTTCTGCGCTTTCAGTTCCCATATATCCAAACAAGTCATCATCAATATAATTCTCTGGTTCTTGTTTGGTTGTTGCTGCTCCTTTTGAAATCGAGGCAGCAACCCCTTCGGATAGTTTTTCTTTTCCTAATATTACTTCCAATTGATTTCTCAATGCTCTTCTCACAGCCTGTGATGAAACATATGGAAATTGTTCAACTCCAACAGATATTTTTTTAATATTTGATATATTATCTGCTTCTTTATCTGATCCATTTAACGAGGCAAATGATACCGGAGTTAAATATGTCAGGGTCAATGCTTTTGCAGTTTTCATGCTTTTACCTCCTTTATTTCTATATTATTATCTTTATTTTTTTCTTCTCGATTCTCAGCATTAAATGTGTTTAAAGCTGCAATCATACAGAATTGTTTGAATTCCGTAAAATTATCACTAAAATATTGTCCTTTATTATATAAATCGGCAGTCACCAATGCACCATATTTTAGCTGGATTCTATTAATTTCATTAAGAAAATCCTCTGGTTTTCTTGTTTTTCTCAATCTGAAAAGGTCTCCTTTGCCTTTTTTTCCAGATGGACCAACACTTTTTCCTATGGTTTTACCCAAGCTAACTGCTGTATCGATTATTTCCTGGTTCATTTTAACTCCTTCTTCCTTTATTATTTTCTCGTATAATATAACGAAATCATTTATTGGTTTAATATATTGAATTTTTGATTTATTAATCCTAAAAACATGTGGTTCCACAAGTTCCACAATACTTTGTTTTCGTAAAATTCGTTCACATATTCTATTTCTAACAATTGTTTTACTTTCGTTCTTTGGTTGATCAAAATCAATAAAAAGATTCATTGTTTCTTTTATGTTGATTTTATTTCTTTCAAGATTATCAAATAATCTGAATAGATAAACTGAATCCTGAAAAGGCCATATCATTTTTCCCATTTGCGTATCACCGAGAGCTTCAGTATATAAAACAAAAAACTCAATGGGGGCCTTGGAAAGTGTAATTTCATATAATTTTTCAAAATCAAGTTCATAATCTTCATCAGTCGAACCAGTGGTTTTTCTGGTCATAACAATTCGATATAATGAATATAAAAAAGAAAACAATAGCTCAAATGGTCTCTGAAAATAACCTCCAAGTTGCTGATTAAAATTTCGAAGAAACTTTGGATCTTCGACTGTAATTGCATGCAAATTATTAATCACATCTTTCATTTTTTCCAAACTTGGAGAATATGGAAAATACATGTGATAATTCCCATTATTTATAGTATAGAAACCATTAACTGGAACGAATTTTCCGATGAAATCACACTTCCAACAAACTTTTTCAGGTTTGCCACCGCAAGAATTAAATGAAAGTGCCCCTGAAGACCCGGAAATCATTGGGAAAACTGTACCACCGATTTCGCTTAAATGGGAGGAACTTCCACAGAAAAAACATTTTCCTTTTTCCTTCCCTTTATGTGGTTTCAAATTTATTTGCACTTGTGGCTGTATCGCATTAGGTCCATCTTTAAGAAGACTTGAAGAGCCAATTTTTAATTCGGTCTCGACTAAAAATTTATCTAAGCGTTCCTGTAAATGTGCATGGTCAGTAGGCAGGATATCCTTTTTTATTTTCTTACCTGATTCGATTATTTCTTTTTCTTCATATTTAACTTCGGACACTGTTGGTCTTGATGCCTTATTAAAAATCAAAGCTGCAATTCCCATTGATTTTACTTTAGGGAAACGAATGAATTTATCCTCTTTAGAATCGTAGTAAAATCCTGCATTCTCATCTTTTTGCTTTTGGGTTGAAATATTGTAATATTTGGCTAAAAGAGAATCATAGGTCTTGTGAAAAAAGGAATCTAAATTAGCTTCGCTTCCTTTGAACGAAACTCCATCATCATTTAATTTTATTTCAACTCCCATGTCTCCAAATTTTTCATCTTTTGCAATTTGATATAATCCCAATAATCCAGAATCCATCCAGAAATGATTTAGTTTAGGAAATTTAACTTCCTTCAAAGTTTCATTCAAGTTTGATCGCCTCAATCATTCATCATCACCCAGATGCTCTCGCCCGCCCTCTTCCGCGCCCTCATTTCCATAATCCCATTCCATTTTCACCCTTCCATATCCCGACCGCCATTCCACGAACACCTCGCGCCCTTTCGCAGCGTCCATCCGCAGCCTGATACTATCCAAACGACGCATATCCTTATATAGCTTATGAGAGCGGTGTGAAAGTGTTATTATACCTTTTGAATTGGTGAATTTTCCATTAAAAGCTCCAAAGCATGCTGATTTGCATAATTAACGATAAATTATAGTCTTCCGCTAAACTTGTGATAAAAATTTATATTAAATATAAAATTAGATAATACCAGTAACTCTCCATCTACGAAAATCTGTAGAATCTGTGTATGATATTTCAGAGGACGATCCGCAGATTCGCACAGATTTGTTGACACATTGGTTCATACCTCAATTGTTATTTTTTATCGACTGTTATGCGGATAACTATAATTTCAAGCCAGGATTTCATCAAGCTCACCGATGCTACACTGAATATTCCTCTTTAAATTTTGATATCTGCTCACTGTTCCCTATGACCGCAAGGGTCATCCCTTCCCTCAGGATAATTGAAGGATCGATATCAGTCGACGTCTTACCATTTACCTCTATTCCTATGATGGTGCATCCTATTCTAGAGCGGATACCAGCATCTGCGATACTTTTACCGGCAAGGTGGGAATCCCTTGTTATCCTGTGTTTTCCTATTTCCAGCCCTTCAAGCATTAAAATACTATCCTGCTGATGGCCTATTGCGATATGAGCGAGCATCTGTCCTGCAACAATAGAGAGTGATGCTACATAATCAGCGCCAGCCCTGTATATTTTATCGATTGACTTTGTGGTGTTTGCCCGTGCAAGGATTATGCAATGAGGGTTAATGTTCCTTGCGATAAGAGTTGCAAAAATAATATCATCGTCATTGTTCAGGACTATAATTACAGTAGTTGCATACTTGAGTCCCGCTTTTATGAGTATTCCTTCATCAGTGCCATTTCCGACAAAATAATTAAATCCTCTGTCTTTCAATTTTGCTTCATTCTTATCAACAACAACAAAACCAACATGCGCTTTTTCAAGAACAGACGAGATACTGCGCCCCACGTCTCCGAATCCTATAAGGATGTATTTTTTTGTCATATTTCACCGGGTCAATTTTTTTAATGCTTCAAGCTGCTTCTCAGTTCCAACAGCAAGCAGCACTGAGCTTTCTTTTATTACATCATCTGGTCCTGGATTCAATGATAACCTGCCCCTTGTCCAGAGCCCAACAATATTTGCGCCTGTTTTTCTTCTGATATTTGTGTTTTTTAATTTATTGGATATCAGTGAACTGCCAGGATATATCGGGAATTCAACAATGTTGATGTCCTCAAAGAACTGTGTTGCTCCGGCAAGATGATCAGTAAGCGGATCTATAGCTTTTCTGCCAATATATGTCCCGAATAATGTCTTGGGCGATATTACCTGGTCAGCTCCTGCATATTTTAGATATCCTTCTTTTGCAATGTCTTCGACCAGCGATATTATTTTTACATTGCAAAGTTTTTTAGCTGTCAGGATAATGCTGGCATTTTTCTCATCATTCTGGTTCGCGATCAATATGCGTGCTAGGCAGATGTTCGAATTAAAAAGCACAACTTCATCCGATGCATCTCCATGGATACACATTATTTTCCTGGCGATCAAATGATTAATCGTGCTTTCATTCTCATCTATTACAACAAAAGGTATCCTGTCATCATCCAGTTCAACAATAAGCGTCTCAACGAGCTGATTGTAACCACAAATTATTATATGGTTCTTAAAATCCAGGGACACTCTTTTGGGAAGCTCTCTTCGCAGTGTTTTTTCAAGTTGTGGTGTCACTACTAACGGGAAAAGGTAGCCAAAGATCATCACTACTCCAGAAAGGACCACGATGACAGTAAATAACTGGCCAATAAGTGAATAAAAAACAATTTCCCCATAACCAACGGTCGTCATACTTACGATAACCCAGTATATCCAGGTTATGAATGGGTAATCTTTGTGTTCATAGGTGTGCATCAGGTAGTTGAACATAAAGCTGTATATCAATACCAGGATCGTAGAAATAGAAACATAAATTATAAGGGATTTGCTTATTTTCGGTTTAAACATCCTTACTATTATTGTATTGAGGATGTAATAATATTAATGGCATATTTCAATTGGCATTTTTTATCCCAACTTATAAAATTTTGTCAATACCTTAATGATTAATATCTTCAGAACCCATAGGCATATTCATGGCAAAAGACAGACACGTTATGGAAGCTCTTGGAAAAGCCCGTGTAGTTGTTGAGGACGGAAAAGTTGTTGAGTCTGGAGAACCAGAAACGGAATATTGTCCTATTTTCGATAAAGTACGGGGTATAAAGAAATTTACTTCAAAGACAGCGAAGGAAAATATCGAATTCAGGATAAAGGATTTCGGGTTGTTTACAAAAGATAGGGCAATAGAAATGGAAATCTTCGTGGGGTTCGGGGCAAGCGAGACTTTCATGACAGGATTGCGCCGTGGTCTTCTGGATACAACTGTCACGGCATGCGACGGAGCGGGAACTGTGATCACAAGCAATCCTAAACTGGCTCAGGGAATGGGCTCACGCATCTCAGGTTTGGTCGAGACAACGCCCATACCCGGACTTATCGAGAGGATACAGGAAGTTGGCGGAGTTGTCCTTGATCCTGCAACTGCAGC
This sequence comes from Candidatus Methanoperedens sp., assembly GCA_026552975.1. GTDB lineage: Archaea > Halobacteriota > Methanosarcinia > Methanosarcinales > Methanoperedenaceae > Methanoperedens. The sequence continues at coordinate 100,448 of JAPMTR010000063.1, read as the reverse complement.
TCTTGACCAGGTGGCTGGTATTAAGAAAGCTATCGAAATGGGTCATAAGAAGATAGGGGTCTCGGTAACAAATGCAAAGGATGCGCGCAAGATGAGGGAGCTTGAGAAAAAGCATAATGTTCAAATAATTGCTTTTGGTGTTCATACAACAGGTATGCCTGAGGAAGAGGCAAAGGAATTCATTGATCTTGTGGATATGACCACGGGCTGCACTTCAAAATGGATACGCGGCTGCGTCGCAGGAAAGGCTATCGCACAGTTTGGAACAGCGATCCCGATATTTGCAATAACGCAATGCGGCAAGGAAATGCTGCTTGAAAGAGCAAAAGAAGTGACCGATCCGATCCTGATAAATACCATGAAGTTGCCAGTCCTGCCTGATGAGAAGCAACCAAGGCCGCTCATTTAATGTAAAAATCACAACAAACACGGACACCTCCTACCACATGGAAAAGATGACACCGGCGATGCGCCAGTATTATGAGGCAAAAGAGCAGCATAAGGATGCCCTGATATTTTTCAGGATGGGGGACTTCTATGAATCGTTCGGGGAAGATGCCGGTATAATAGCAAAAGAACTGGGGATAACCCTTACATCCCGCGGCAGGAACAAAGATGGCGGGGATATGCCTCTGGCTGGAATCCCATATCATGCCATTGATACATATCTTCCAAAACTAATTAAAAAAGGATACAAAGTAGCTATTTGCGAACAGCTCGAAGATCCTAAGACCTCAAAAGGTGTCGTGAAAAGGGGTGTTGTCAGGGTCATAACGCCTGGGACAGCTATTGATTCATCACTTATCCATGAACAATCCAATAATTATCTCATGTCGGTTTCAGGTGAAGGCATTGAATTCGGGGTCTCTTTTCTTGACATGAGCACAGGAGAATTCCTGACAACACAGTTCGCGGAGAATCAGTCTTTTGACAAAATAATAAGCGAGGCCGCACGAATGCATCCAGCTGAATGCATCCTTCCACAATCGCTTTTTGATAATAAAAAACTTGGCGAACGCTTAAGGGGTCTAAGTATCACTCTTAATAAAGTGGATGCTGAATTTTTTGATGCAAAAAATTCAAAAGAGATACTTATCAAGCATTTTGGGGTTTTGACACTTGAAGGCATGGGATGTGAGAAACTCCCCCACGCGGTTGCGGCATCAGGCGCCGCCCTTTCATATGCTAAGACCACGCAGATGCGCGATCTGGAGCATATCCAGGCGCTTCGTGTTTATTCCGAGAGCGAGTTCATGGTGCTTGATTCCATCACACTCAGGAACCTTGAGATCACCCAGGGCATACGGGGCGAAGGAGGGAGCTCTTTATTATCAGTTCTTGACCACACAAAAACACCAATGGGGGGGCGCCTGCTTCGTAAATGGCTTATGTTGCCCCTTATATCTGTGGAAAAAATAACTCAACGATATGAAGGTGTTGATGAGGTCGTAAAGAAAACCTTGATTCGATATGACCTGCGTTCTATACTTTCGCGGGTTCGCGACATTGAACGCCTAATTGGGCGCATCGTTTATGGTAATTCCAATGCTCGTGACCTGATAACCCTTAAAGTTTCACTTCTTGCCATACCTGAAATTAAAAGCTCACTCAGGGAAGGCGACGTAAGATCTGTTTTCATGCTGGGTATATTGGAAAGATTGGGCGACCATAATGATATTGTCGATCTGCTTGAAAAGGCGCTTCTTGATGACCCACCTCAGGGGATCCGTGAAGGCGGGATGATAAAAGCTGGATATAATGAAAAACTTGATGAACTCAAAAATATGTCCCTTCATGGCAAAGACTGGATCGCGCAGATGCAGCAGAAGGAGCGTGACCGCACTGGAATTAAATCCCTGAAGATCGGATACAATTCAGTGTTCGGATATTTCATCGAGGTCACAAAAACAAACCTTGCCCAGGTGCCATCCGAGTATATCAGGAAACAGACAACGGCTAATGGTGAGCGCTTCTATACACCAGAGCTCAAGGAAAAAGAGGTTTTGATCCTTTCTGCTGACGAAAAACGAACGGCACTCGAATTTGAACTATTCACCCAGCTAAACTCTATCGTGGCTGTGCGATCAAAAGAGCTCCAGATCACGGCGCAGGCTATCGGGGAACTGGATGTTATCACGAACATGGCAGAAATTGCCGTGAATAATAAATACGTGCGCCCTGAAGTGAATGAAGGCTGCTCTATTCTCATAAGGGATGGACGCCATCCTGCTGTTGAATATGCCCTCCCAGGCGGTTTTGTCCCGAATGATACGAATATAGACTGTAAGGAAAACCAGTTACTGCTCCTTACAGGCCCGAACATGGCCGGTAAATCCACATACATGAGGCAAACCGCACTTATCGTAGTGATGGCGCAGATGGGCAGTTTTGTGCCGGCGACGTATGCTTCCATCGGGCTTGTTGATCGGATATTCACACGCGTTGGCGCTTTTGATGACCTTGCAAGCGGACAAAGCACATTTATGATAGAGATGGTGGAACTTGCCAATATCCTGAACAATGCCACGCCAAAGAGCCTGATCCTCCTTGATGAGATTGGAAGGGGCACAAGCACTTATGATGGATTCAGCATTGCAAAAGCCGTTGTCGAATTCATCCATAATAAAGAACGCCTGGGCGTGCGGGCACTTTTTGCCACACATTACCACCAGCTAACAACACTTAGCAGCGTTCTTAAACGTGTAAAGAATTTCCATGTGGCAGTAAAAGAAGAAGGCAATGACCTGGTATTTTTAAGAAAGATCATTCCTGGCGCAACAGACAGGAGTTACGGTATCCATGTGGCAAGGCTTGCAGGTGTTCCTCTTAAGGTAACGCAAAGGGCAAAGGAGATCTTAAAGGAGGTCGAGAGCGCAAGTTCAATTGGGCGTGGAAAGGATAGCACGAAATATACGCAGATGATGCTTTTTGGTGATGATGTTACTGAAAATACTGTAAAAGAATCGCCTGTCGTTGAAGAGTTAAGGCTGTTGAATGTGGAAACGATGACGCCGCTTGAGGCGCTAAACGCGCTGGCAAAGTTAAAGAAGAAGGTGCGAGGGTAACAGGTCGGTCTTAAATGATACTTTTCCCATCATAATAACTATAATAATGATCTTATCATAGCAAGGTTATTATAGGAAAAATGAGATAAGATTTAATAAAGAAGGATAGGATATAATAAATCGAGCTCAATAGAATGTCAAATTTAAAGAAATTTATAATAATTGCGGTCGTGATCAGCGTTTTGTTAATTAATACCGACGCTACACCTGATAAGACTTCCCTTAAAGTTAGATCACAGATGTTAAAAGGGAATATGGTACCGATAATCGTAATTATGAAAGAACAGTCTTCTTTTAATGTTATGTCATCTGAAAATATTGTCCTTTCGTTGAAAAAACAAGCAATAGATAGCCAGACTGACATTAATTATTTGATGGATGAAGAAAAAGCAAAAGGAAATGCTAATAAAATAAAACAATTCTGGGTCATTAATGCAATATCATTACAAGCTTCCCCGGAATTAATAGATAGATTGGCAAAAAGAGATGATATCACCAGCATCGAATTGGATTCCAGAGTCGTTGCCCAGTGGGATTATTCTGCCCAGATATCGCAAAGCAGCATTCAAAATGCAACTTTAGAAATAAAACGAATAAATGCTCCAGAGGCATGGGAACTCGGAATAACTGGAAAAGGAATTAATATTTCAATAATTGATAGTGGGATAAATTCTTCGCATCCTGATATCGCATCACGGGTAATAAAATGGTTGGATCTTGTAGGATTTCAGCCTTCACCTTATGATGATTTCGGTCATGGTACCCATGTAGCCGGAACTATAGCAGGAAACGGAAGTGGTGGAACAACCACCGGCGTAGCTCCTGAGGCCAATTTGTTTGGAGTTAAAGCACTGGATGGAAATGGTAACGGGTATGAAACTGATATTATTACCGGTATCCAATGGTCTATTGAAAATAAAGCAGACGTAATTAGCATGAGTATTGGTACTACCCAGACATGGACCACTCCAAATTGCAATGCAGATAATTATGCCATGGCAACTGCGACACAAAATGCTATAGACGCTGGAATAGTGGTTGTCGCAGCCGCTGGAAATTCAGCTTCAGGCGTTTCTTCTCCAGGATGCATCGCAGGAACGATAGCTGTCGGGGCTGTTGATAGCAGTGACACGATCACATATTTTTCAGGTAGAGGAAGTGCCATGGTAGATCATGGTCTTGTAGCCCCGGGTTATTGGATTAATTCATTAGATTACCGGACAAGTGGATATACATCAAAATCCGGCACTTCGATGGCAACACCACATGTATCAGGAACGGTCGCTGATTTATTGCAGGCGGCAAAAGATAAAGGTTTGATCCTTTCACCCGGACAGGTAAAGAACATTCTGGATAATACTTCTGTAGATTTAGGGATAACTGGAAAAGACAATATTTATGGAGCAGGAAGGATCGATGTTTTCGAAGCCATCAGGCAATATTCCAATTGTACGATCAATGGAACTGTGCGTGACAATTTCTCAGGTATCGGTATAGCAAATGTGATCGTCAGTATAAATGCCAATATATCAACGATGACAAATGAAGAAGGATTTTATTCATTCACGGCTCTTGAAGGTGATTATAATATTATGGCCGTATCTGACCCTAAATATATTACGAATAATACAATAGCAATTTCAACAAGAGGAAAAATGTTCGTACATAAGGATATTGAACTTCTCAAGAAACCAACGGGAAATATTACAGGGAATATATTCGGTTAAAAATAAAAAAAAATAAAAAATTATATTACTCCAAATAGTCGCGCAAAATACTCTGCTAACTTGACAATTGCAACTTTTACTGATTGAACTATGCCAACACCCTGGTAAGTTATATCTCCGTTTGCAAAAGCGGTCTTTGTTTCATTCAAAGGAGTGGGGGAACTTTTAATTTTATCAATAGTTGCTGCATTTGATATCAATTTAAGGGTAGGATCAGCAGGCACACCACTTTTTAGATCAGTTATATACCCATTTGAGTCAGTGATCGCTGTCATCTCTATATTCTTATTCGGGTCACTTATGAAAATATATATGACCTGCCCGCCAAATACTGATTTTACAAGTGGTATATTAGGAATAATATTATTTACCTGCGGATTATATGTATTTAAAAAGAAATCCTGGACTTCTGTTTCTGTTATAGCAGAAACTGCTGGAACAAATATATTTGTCAACACGATGGTAAATAATAGCCAATTGATAATAGTTCTTAGTCGTATCATACTCTATCACCTATCTCATTATAGTCAGAATTTCCGACTATTATAATGATTTATTATGATTAACGAATATTTAAATTCTCTGTTCATCAAAAGAATTAAGACTCTGGGTGATCTCATTTGAAATGAAATATAGATCAGAGTTCCCATCGTGATTTTTTGTAATAAGTCCATATTTAACTAAAATTTGGAGATGATGTCTAATAGTTTTATAATCCATATTCAAGATCGTAGCTAATTGATTGGCATTATACGATTTCTCAGCAAGATGTTTTAAGATCAATGCGCGTGTTTTTCCGCCTCGTGTACCTTCGATCAGATAACAAAGAAGCTTGTTTTGTTTATTAGAAGTCTTTAATTTTTGTTTAAGTGTGTCTTTTATCATCTTTTCTGCATTTTTCCGCTCCGTGATGTCCCGTCCAAAACTCACAGTTCCCACAACTTTTCCTTTTGAATATATGGGAGCCGAATTAACTAAAAGATGGAAGTGGCTGCCTTTTTCATTTTTAACTGATACTTCGTATTGTTGAGACTCTCCGTTTAATACCTTATGAAAACATTCATTAACTTTCGGTAAATCCTGCTTATCTATAAACGGAATAAAAGATTTCCCCAGGAAATAATCAAGTTTAAGTCCGCTAAAATCTTCAACTCTCTTATTTACGAACTGATAACGCCCTTGTGTATCCAGGGTCCATATCATATCATTTGAGTTTTCAATTATCGTACGGTAACGTTCTTCGCTTTCCTTCAGGGCCTCATCAATATGCCTGTGCTCAACTTCTGATTTTTCCAATTCGTCTATCCGTCTGAGCAATTCCTGCTTTTCTTTCATACGATTCACCTTTTTTTCCATTGACTGCAAACAGCATCAATACCCTGAACTATCTGCCTCCCGCAAAGCATATCATTTGTACACTCTATTATCTGGTCAGTTCTATCATCAAAAATTTTCTGGACAAACTCAGGGTCTGCAAAAAGTGGTCTTGCAAGGGCTACAGCATCTGCTTTCCCCTTGCGGATAATTTTTTCTGCAAGTTCCGGTGTGTTTATTCTTCCATTGACGAATACCGGGATCTTTACCTCTTTCTTAATTTCATAGGTAATATCAACCTGATAACCTTTTTTTGAAGTCCTTTTAATTATTTCAGGGATGGACCTTGATTCATAAGTCCCTGCATTACAAGATAGATAATTAACACCTGCTTCCTCAAGTCTTGCAGCCAACATCTTTCCTTCATTCAGGGTGAAACCGTCCGGAAGCCATTCATCAGACAAGAATCTATATCCTAAAAGAAATTCTTTGCCTGCATGTTCTCTGATAGATGCAACTAATTCGAGCGGAAATCTGATCCTGTTCTCAAATGAACCGCCATATTTATCAGTCCGTTTATTTGTTCTGGGTGAAATAAATTGAGTAAGAAGATACCCGGAAGCGCCATGAAGCTCAACCCCATCAAACCCGGCCACTTTTGCTCTTTCTGCTGCTTCACCGAACTTTGTAATCAATTCGGTTATATCGTCTATTGACATTGCCCTGGGGATTATTTTCTTTTCGGGTGCCAGATAAGTTTCCACGGGTGAGGGAGCAATTGGTTGTTGGGAGTATCGCCCGCCATGATATAATTGAAGAACCGCATAACCACCTGCATCTTTTATAGCTTTTGCCAGCAAACTTAGCCCTTTGATATAATTGTCAGAATCAACTCTTATCATTCTGGTTAAACCAATTCCCCCGGGATCAACAGCAGACGCTTCAACAACGAGCAGGGATACACCTGCCTTTGCTCTTCGTTCATAAAATTCAATGGTTTTTTCAGAAACGGTCCCATCTGAATTTCCATAACAGAGAAACATAGGGGCTAGTGTTATTCGATTTTTTAGGACAAGATTACCTACATTTAATGGTGTGAATAGTAGTTGGAAAGGTTTCATATTACTCCCCTAGCGTTTCAATAGTTTTAATGTTTTCTCTTTTCATAGAACTTTATCGCCCGGACCGTATTTGATCAATTAGTTATCAGGATCGGTTCATCCGTGAGTTCTTTAAGATAATAATTTTCCGTCGATACCGTGATTCTGTCTGTGTTGAATATCCATTAACCTAATTCTTATAAGCTACCTTTATCCTTATATTATTGTAAAGCCTATTGAATTGAAATTATCGAAAGGAAACTGAAGTGATTATAATTGTATAAGAACGTTCTTCTTGACGATGGACGAAATTTAGCTAAGAAGGCGCAGATCGCACAGGATAGGGGAGATTACAGGAAGGCAAGAGAGCTTTACTTAAAAGCGATTTCAAAATTAGGGGATGCCTGTGAAATATCGGGTGATTTCTATGAAGTAAGCATTATCAGGAGCCAGATGAGTTATTATAAACATCTTTATTCGCAACTTAAAGAAGTATCATACAGCGACCAGACCCCCGAACCAGCGCCTGTAACACCCCAAAAGGACGATAAAAAAGATTCAGAGATAATAGAATTGCTAAAAGGGAGTGGAGTGAGTGAGCACGTATTTGAAGCTGTGATCAAGATCGCCATTGAAATCAGTAAGGAAGGGAGAGAAGGGAGAAAAATAGGAACTGCGTTCATTGTTGGCGATTCTTTTAATGTCATGGATAAATCCAGGCAACTTGTATTAAATCCGTTCAAGGGATATATCAGAGAGGAAAAACTGATTTTCAATCCCGATATATGCGATAATATCAAGGAATTTGCTCAGCTTGATGGCGTTTTTGTTATTTCAGGCGATGGCGTGGTTGAAGCTGCAGGGCGATATATTACAATTGATACCGGCAATGTTAATATACAAAAAGGACTCGGGACACGTCATTCTTCAGTAGCTGCAATGACATATTCAACAGAATCGATAGGTATAGTAGTTTCACAAAGCGGCGGTTTGATCAGAATATTCAGGCATGGAAGGGTAGCAGCAATGGTCAAACCCGGATGACTCCGAAGGAATTTAATACTGGAAAATGAATCTGAAAGAGCAAATGAAAGACGCTATAATTTCATTAATGGACCAGAACAAGAAAAATAAATTCTTGAAAAACACGGTCGAGTTGCGCTGTAAATGCGGTTTCTCAGAAAAGATCACATACTTTGATTTTCTGTCCGGAGGTGAATTCGAGATCGGAAAGCCCACCCGTACTGTCAGCCCCTTTATATCAGAGTCCATATATGAAGAGACAATTAGCGTAACTCCGCTAATGTTATCACGAAAATGCAGTTCATGTGGGGAAATAATAGTCACAGTTTTCCCGATATCACTTGAGAACATCATCCCGATGCTGCGATCCGGGCCCCCGGATCTTTTGATGTACGGATGACGTATTTCTTACAGAAGATATCATAATGATGATAATAATCAATATTTTATAAATATACTATAATATTATATACTATTGGATTCATCGACTTATTGTTAATAATCAAAATTATGGTTAACAAATAAGGAGGAATAATATGATAGTTTCACCGTACTGTAAAAAACATGATATGGCGATAAGACTCCTGACACTTTCCCATTGTGAAAGTCGAAGCGATTTTGATTGCGAATCCGGCCAATGTGAGCATTTTGGGATGCGGTTCTATTCAAAAAGCTATTGATAGTTGATAGGACTGCTAACAAGAAAAGATTTTTGGCTATTTTATCTCATCATAACCTATCTCTTCTTTAGTCAGGTAACACGCAGGGTCATCGGCCCAGACGTTTCCATAAATCGCTTCTGCCCTTACGCGGAAATTCCCATTACATATATCGAACCATTTGCAGTGGGCGCACCGATCTGCGTTTGCTTTGATAAGGGGTTTCCTGTTCTTAAGACCTGACATAAGTTCATTTGAGGTGTCAGTCCATATCTCGCTGAATTTGCGTTCTTTGACATTACCAAAAGAATAGTGTCTCCAGAATTGGTCCGCATGCACAGAACCGTCCCATGATACACAGCCAATACCAATGCCGGTGGAATTTCCCTGGTTCATCTGGAGAAGTTCCAGCACATCTGCCGCGCGTTTTGGATCTTCTTTAAGCAGGCGGAAATAAACATAAGGACCGTCGCAGTGGTTATCAACAGTTAATACTTCTATTGGAAAACCTTTATCATGAAGGGCTTTTGTCCTGTCCATTATGATGTCAAGCGTTTTCCTGCTTTCTTCATGAGATAGTTCCTCTTCTACCAGTTTTGTGCCGCGACCAGAATAGACAAGATGATAAAAACAGACCCGCGGGATCTTTTCTTTTTCAAGAAGATCAAAGATCGCCGGGATATCCTGTACATTTTTCTTATTAATAGTAAAACGCAATCCCACCTTGACACCTTCTGCAAGACAGTTTCGCATACCGTTCAACGCAGCGTCAAAAGCGCCTTTTACCCCCCTGAACTTATCATTTGTTTCTTTCATCCCGTCTAGAGAAACGCCGACATATGACAAACCAATATCCTTCAAGACTTTTGCCATTTTTTTATCAATAAGTGTCCCGTTCGTGGAGATCACTGCCCTCATACCTTTTGATCTAGCGTACATGGCAAGCTCGGGTAGATCTTTTCTCATTGTGGGCTCGCCACCTGAGAACAGGATCACAGGGGCTCCGAATTGCGCAAGGTCATCTATGAGCTCTTTGCCCTGCGCTGTAGTGAGTTCATTCGTATATTCTATGTCTCTTGAATGAGCATAGCAATGGACACATTTAAGATTGCAGCGCCTACCCATATTCCAGACGACGACAGGTTTTTTATCTTTTGAAAATTGTAATAAATGTGAGGGAAGTTTGCTAGAATCACGCCCGTACCTGAGAGCGTCTGAAGGTTCGACAGTTCCACAGTAAAGTTTTGAAATACCAATCATTTTTATTTTCTCCGATATCTATTTTTATAAATTGTTCGTAAACATGCGAAATAATATTATATATCTATCCTGTTGCTATTGAGTCAAATTAATTAATAATCCTTTGTGTTCATCATTCGTTATTTCGATCTTTGATGAGCGTAGTGCTATTTCTTTTTCAACAAATATCCTGAGTTCACCGTGTTTGAAAGTTACATCTCCTGTGAGTGCTTTTTTGACCATGACAATCTCAAAACGCTTGCAACATCCTCCACCTCCAATAAAAATACGCAGAGCGGATGCATCACATTTAAGCAGCTCTTTTTTTAGTATTTCAATAGAAGCATCATCGATCACAAGTTCAGTCATAATATTTCAATATTATTTTTTTTAATATAATTAATTTTTAATTCATGCAGGTTCTATCTGAGGTTCAATAATAACCCGGGTTTTCATGGAATTCGCAACAAGACATCGTTTTTCAGCATGTTTAAGTATCATTGATATTTTTTCTTCGGTCTCTTTTGCCTTGATCCTGGGCCTGATGATTATCTTTGTAAAAACCTTCAATTTATTAACAGTCTCAAGTATTCCTTCTGCTTTTGATTCATAGGATATCAATTCAACTCCCATGTTCTTTAATGTCCCGAGAAGGGTCGTCATATAGCAAACATTCGCAGAGGAGACAAAAAGATCCTCAGGGCTTATTATGTTCTCATGACCTCCAAATTCAGGAGGTGTTGCGACTTTTATTTGCTGTTTGCTTTCCAGGAATTCAAGATCTGCTTTTTTCTCTTCTTTCCATTTCAAGGTATTATGATAGAGCCATTTTTCCTGATCCATAATTATTTTCCTTTTGTACTATTAAATAATATCTTAATGATACTAAACTGTTTTGATTTTAACATGGAAAATATTTCAACTGAATAGAAACATTTATGTTCAATTGTGTCGTACAAGGGGCGCACGTCTACGAGGTTTTAAGAGAATTGCGATTGATTGAGGAACATATTTTATCCGTGATTGGTAGCATTAGTTTGAGGTTTGTAGATAGTAAACTTGGGCTCGTAGCTCAGTCAGGCAGAGCACCGGGCTTTTATTCAAAAGAGAAGAAACCCGATGGTCGAGGGTTCAAATCCCTCCGAGCCCGTTTTCACGGGAGGTAATTGTGTGAAAGAGAAAGAGCATGCAGGAAGGGAATTCAATCCCCTTCTTCATAAAATGGTACCAAAACACGAAATATTAAATGAAGATGAAATTAAGGAGCAATTATTATTTTATAATATAGATAAGGAACAATTGCCAAAGATCCGTGTAACAGATCCTGCTGCAGTGGCTGCAAAATCCAAGATCGGTGATGTCATAAGGGTCACCCGGGACAGCAAAAATGCAGGAAAGACATTTTTCTATCGCATGGTCATTGCGTAAGCCATAATTGAGGTAATATGTTGGACAGAAGGATTCTATCAAAAGCGTATTTTACAAGTGACAAAATAGTCAGACATCATGTAGATTCTTTCAATGATTTTTTAGATCATGGTCTTCAGAAAGTCATTGATGAACAGAGAATTATAGAAACAGAGATCGAAGGTACCTATGTTAAACTAAAAAAGATCAGGGTTGGAAATCCTGTCGTAAAAGAGGCGGATGGCGCCTCTGATAAATTGCACCCTGCTGAGGCAAGGCTTAGGAACATCACATATTCTGCCCCACTTAAATTAAGCATGGCAATAGTCACCCCCGATGGTGAAAAGGAAGAAAAGGAAGCTGAAATTGGCTCTCTTCCCATCATGATCTGGTCAAAGGCATGCAATCTGGTGGGATTATCCCGGAAGGAAATGATCGAACTGGGTGAAGATCCCCAGGATCCGGGCGGATATTTTATTGTTAATGGTACTGAACGTGTCATAACCACCCTTGAGGACCTTGCACCAAATAAGATCCTTGTGGAGCTTGAAGAAAGATACGGAGAAAACATAGAAGTGGCAAAAGTATTCTCACAGAGAAGAGGTTACAGGGCTCTTGTAGTCGTAGAGAGAAATAAGAAATCCATACTCGAGGTTTCGTTCCCATCCATATCCGGTAGGATTAATTTTGTCACTATAATGAGAGCAATGGGTATTGAAACTGACCAGGATATTGTCAATGCTGTGTCCGATGATCCCGAGATAATTAAATATATGCTTGAGAACCTGGAGGAATCCGAAGCTGCGAACAAGATCGAAGCAATGGAAAAGATCGGTCTTCGCGTCGCTTCTGGCCAGTCCCGGGATTACCAGGTAAAAAGGGCCAATTATGTAATAGACAGGTATTTATTACCCCACCTTGGGAATGATGAAATACACAGGATTATCAAGGCACAATTCCTTGGGCGCATGGCACAGGCATGTTTCGAACTGGCGCTTGGAAAAAGAGGAAGCGATGATAAAGATCATTATGCAAACAAGAGACTCAAACTCTCTGGCGAACTGATGGAAGACCTTTTCAGGGTATCTTTCAACAGATTGACCCGTGACATAAAATATCAGCTTGAAAGAGCCAGCATGAGGAACAGGGACCTGAATGTTACGACAATTGTACGTTCCGATGTACTTACCGAACGCCTTGTTCATGCACTGGCAACAGGGAACTGGGTAGGCGGAAGAACTGGCGTTTCACAACTCCTTGACCGCACAGATTACATCGCAACCCTGTCCCATTTGCGAAGAGTGATCTCACCACTGTCAAGAGCGCAACCTCACTTTGAAGCAAGGGACTTGCATCCAACCCAGTGGGGAAGGGTCTGCCCTTCGGAAACACCAGAAGGTCCGAATTGCGGGCTTGTGAAGAACTTTGCGCAATTAGTTGAAATATCAACTGCTGCCGGAAATGAAGCGAAGATCAAGACCATGCTCCTTGAAATGGGAACCGAACCCATACTCAGGGAACTTGTTGGACTGGAAGAAGTCCCAACAACCTATGCAACCGAACTGGAAGCACTTGAAGAAGCAGAAGAAGCAAAACCTATGCCAGAAGAGGAGGTTGATTCATTTGAATAAAGCCAGAGTCTTTTTAAACGGAGAACTTATCGGAACTCATGATAACCCAAGGTCACTCACCCAGGAATTAAGAAAAAAGCGAAGAAAGGGGGAGATAAAGAAACAGGTCAATGTCATCTATTATGAGGACACGAATGAAATAATTATGAATTCAGACCAGGGAAGAGCAAGACGCCCCGCAATAATTGTAGAAAATGGGAAACATCTCATAACACCTGAACATCTTGAACGTCTGAAAAAGAATGAGATGACTTTTGACAATCTCGTTGAATCCGGAATGGTCGAGTACCTTGATGCTGAAGAAGAAGAGAATGCATTCATAGCTATTGATGAAAAAGACCTGACACCAAAACATACCCATCTTGAAGTGGACCCATCATTGATCCTGGGCATATGTACAGGAATGGTACCTTTCCCTGAGCACAATGCTTCCCCAAGGAATACGATGGGTGCAGGTATGGTCAAACAGTGTCTTGGTATGTCAACACCAAATATGAAATTAAGACCTGATACCAGGGCTCATGTGCTGCATTATCCGCAGAAGGCATTGACATCAACCCAAACAGCAGAGGCTATCGGTTTTGATACACGTCCTGCAGGACAGAATTTCGTTGTTGCGGTATTATCGTATGAAGGATATAATATAGAAGATGCACTTGTCGTTAATAAAGGTTCTATAGACAGGGGTCTTGGAAGAAGCCATTTCTTCAGGACGAACGAAGGAGAAGAGAGAAAATATCCCGGCGGCCAGGAAGATAAATTCGAGATCCCTGACACTGAGGTAAGGGGTGCCAGGACAGCTGAAGTGTACAATTTACTCGATAGTGATGGTCTCGTGAATCCCGAAATACCGGTAGGACCAAACGATGTCCTTATCGGAAAAACAAGTCCCCCAAGGTTCTTGGAAGAACCAACTGAACTGGGATTGAGCCCCGTACAGCGAAGGGAAAGTTCAGTGACAATGCGCTCAAATGAAAAAGGCATCGTTGATACAGTAATTCTAACAGAATCTGAGAATGGCTCAAGGCTTGCAAAAGTAAGAACCCGAGATTACAGAATCCCGGAAATAGGAGATAAATTTGCTTCGAGGCATGGCCAGAAAGGAGTTATCGGTCTAATTGTACCTTATGAAGATATGCCGTTCACTGAGAGTGGACTGGTTCCTGATCTTATTCTTAACCCGCATGCCATCCCTTCAAGAATGACAGTAGGTCACGTTCTTGAAATGATCGGAGGTAAAGTGGGCGCGCTTGAAGGACGCAGGATCGATGGGACGGCTTTTTACGGAGAATCCGAAGAGAACATTACATCAGCACTTGCGAAATTTGGATTATCAAATACAGGAAAAGAAGTATTCTATGATGGGATAACCGGAAATAAGATCCAGGCGGATATTTTTGTAGGGGTCATCCTTTACCAGAAATTGTATCATATGGTATCATCAAAGATGCATGCACGATCTCGAGGACCCGTCCAGGTATTGACAAGACAGCCCACTGAAGGACGGGCGCGTGAAGGCGGTCTGAGGTTCGGTGAAATGGAACGGGACGTTCTTATCGGGCACGGGGCAGCAATGGCCCTGAAAGAAAGGTTACTTGATGAGTCAGACAGGGTCATGGAATATGTATGCTCAAAATGCGGCATGATAGCCACACTTGATAAACGAAGGAATATCACGGTATGTTACGACTGTGGTGCAGAAACAGATATCCATCCTGTAGAAATGAGCTATGCTTTCAAACTATTGCTTGATGAGATCATATCACTTGGCGTTGCGCCAAGGCTTGTACTGGAAGATGCTGTTTAGGTGACGATTATGGTAATTGCAACCCCAAAAAGAGTAAAAGAAATAAAATTCGGACTGATCTCACCAAAAGAGTTCAGGAAAATGAGTGTCAGCAGGATCATAACTGCCGATACCTATGATGATGACGGTTTTCCCATAGAGATGGGATTAATGGATACAAAACTCGGTGTTATCGACCCGGGTCTGCGCTGCAAGACTTGCGGCGGAAGGGCTGGAGAATGCCCCGGGCATTTTGGACACATTGAACTTGTTGCACCGGTCATCCACGTAGGTTTTGCCAAACTCATTCGAAAAATATTAAGGGCGACCTGCAGGAATTGCGGGGCTCTCCTTCTTGATCTTTCAGTCAAAAATGAGAATGTAGAAAAAATACGGACCCTTAAGAAAATGGGACAACCCATTGAAGATGTCGTAAATAATGTCTTCAAGGAAGCCAGAAAATCAAAAGTTTGCCAGTACTGTAATGAAGAGCAAAAAGAGATCAAATTCGAAAAACCCACGACATTCATAGAAGATGGGCATAAACTAATGCCTACCGATATCCGCTCCCGTCTTGAAAAGATCACAGATGAGGACATAGAGGTAATAGGCATGGACCCTCAAAACGCGCGTCCTGAATGGATAATTCTTACTGTCCTTGCAGTTCCACCGGTCACAATGCGTCCTTCCATTACGCTTGAATCTGGACAGAGAAGCGAAGATGACCTCACTCACAAACTTGTAGATATTATCCGGATTAACCAGAGGTTCCAGGAAAATCGTGAAGCTGGTGCCCCTCAATTGATCATAGAAGATCTGTGGGAATTGCTTCAGTATCACGTCACGACTTTTATTGACAATGCTGTTTCAGGTGTTCCACCAGCGCGTCACAGGTCTGGAAGACCTCTTAAGACACTTTCTCAGAGATTGAAAGGTAAAGAAGGAAGGTTCAGGGGAAGTCTATCAGGTAAACGTGTGAATTTTTCAGCAAGAACAGTGATCTCACCTGATCCAAACCTTGGTATGCATGAAATAGGAGTTCCCCTTGCCATCGCTAAAGAACTTACTATAACAATGTATGTTACGCAAAGGAATATCAATGAAGTTAAGGAATATGTCAGACGCGGTCCTGATAATCATCCCGGCGCCAATTATATCGTCAGAGCGGACGGGAGAAGGCTAAGGGTCACTGATAAGAATGGAGAAGAACTTGCAGACCTTGTTGAATTAGGCTGGAAAGTTGACAGACAGATGAAGGATGGCGACATCATTTTATTCAACAGGCAGCCATCACTTCACAGGATGAGTATTATGGCGCATGAAATAAAAGTTCTGCCTCATAAGACATTCAGGCTTAATCCCGCCGTATGTCCACCATATAACGCAGACTTTGACGGTGATGAAATGAACATGCATGTGCCACAAACCGAAGACGCCAGGGCAGAAGCAAAAATCCTGATGCATGTCAGGGAAAACATCATCTCCCCAAGATTCGGCGGTCCTATCATAGGCGGCATCCATGACCACATTTCAGGACTATTCTTACTTACCAACAGCAAAGATAAGATCAACAAAGTCGATGCTCTTGAACTTCTCGCAAAATCCGAGATATGGGAATTGCCAGAACCTGCAGGAACTGATAATGGTAAACCCTACTGGAATGGAAAACAGATATTCAGCCAGATCCTTCCAAAAGGCCTTAACCTGGTGTTCAAAGCAGAAATATGCGAGCAATGCGATACCTGTCTGGAAGAGAAATGCGAATATGATGCATATGTAGTGATAAAAGATGGAGTTCTGGAAAGAGGTTCTATTGATGAAAAAGCGGTAGGCGCTTTTAAGAGTGTCATTCTTGACAAGCTTATTAAGGAATTCAATTCCTTGCTGGCATGTAAATTCATCGATGATGCCACCCGTCTTTCTGTACGGGGGATCATGAGAAGCGGATTCAGTTTTGGGATCAATGATGAACATCTACCAACCGAAGCCGCTGACCAGATAAGCGAGGTTTTGACAAGTGCAACTGATAAAGTTGAAAAACTGATCCAGGCTTTCCAGGCAGGGGAACTGGAACAACTTCCGGGCAGGACTATCAAGGAAACGCTTGAAATGGAAATAATGAAAGAATTAAGCCGAGCAAGGGATGCAACAGGTGAAATCGCAGGTCGGCATCTTGGAATGGACAATGCAGCCGTCATAATGGCAAAGTCAGGTGCAAGAGGTTCTATGTTGAACCTTACCCAGATGGCGGCTTGCGTGGGACAGCAAGCGGTTCGAGGTGAAAGGATCCAGCGAGGATATGCAGGACGAACATTATCTCACTTTGACAAGGGAGATCTTGGAGCTCAGGCCCATGGATTTGTCAAGGCCAGTTACAAAGGTGGCTTATCTCCAACTGAATATTTCTTCCATGCTATCGGTGGTCGAGAAGGTCTTGTAGATACAGCGGTCAGGACTTCACAGTCAGGATACCTGCAGCGCAGGCTTGTAAATGCTCTCCAGGACCTGGAAGTGCAATTTGACGGCACTGTCAGGGATACAAGGAATATGATCATCCAGTTCAAATTCGGAGAAGATGGAATTAACCCTATGAACAGCGATTTTAGTAAACCCGAAGCAGTTAAGCGAATATTAGATTCTGTAGTTGGGGTGAAAGAATGAACGCGACCCAGAAAAGTATTGATGAGATGATCCTGGGTCTTAAGTTACCCCAGAATGTAATAGATAACCTGATTCATGAACTTAAAGAAAGAAAAGTCACGAAGAAACAGATGGAAGAGATCGTTCGGCGTCTCAACTCCGGTTATGAGAATGCCAAAATAGAGGCAGGTGAAGCCGCAGGAGTGGTTTCAGCGCAATCCATAGGGGAACCGGGCACACAGATGACAATGAGAACATTCCACTACGCAGGTGTGGCTGAGATCAACGTTACGCTGGGTTTGCCCAGGTTGATCGAGATCGTGGATGCCAGAAAAAACCCGAGCACTCCAATGATGACCATATTTCTTGAAAAAGACTATGCACAGAACAGGGACAAAGCCCGTGAACTTGCATGGAAAATTGAAGCCACTTACATAAATGTTCTTGGCAGTATGTCAACTGACATTATTGAAATGAAGGTCATTATTGAGTTAAATAAAAAAGCGCTTGACCAGAGAAATATGACTCCAGGAGAAGTGGCCAAAAAGATCAATGAAGAACTTGGAGTAATAGCCGAAATTAATGGCGACATTCTTACATTAGTGCCCAGTAAACCTTCATACAGGGAACTTCTTCAACTGGTTAAAAGTGTTCATTCAGTAATCCTCAAAGGTATCAAGGGATTAAAACGAGTAGTTATCAGGAAAGAAGACAGCGGAGAATATGTATTATATACTGAAGGATCCGTGCTCAAGGAAGTGCTTGCTATAGAAGGAGTTGATGCGACCCGTACAAAGACGAATAATGTCAATGAGATCTTTGAAGTAATGGGAATTGAAGCTGCAAGGCAGGCATTGATCAATGAAGCCACTGATACACTTAAAGAACAGGGGCTTAATGTAGATGTCCGCCACATTATGCTGGTTTCGGACATCATGACCGTTGACGGAGATGTAAAACCCATAGGCAGGCATGGTATTTCAGGCGAAAAGGCCAGTGTCCTTGCAAGGGCGGCTTTTGAAGTCACTGTGAATCACCTGCTGGATTCCGGAATGAGAGGCGATGTAGACGAGCTAAGAGGCGTCACGGAGAATGTAATTGTCGGACAGCCCATACGATTGGGCACCGGAAATGTAAAATTAATAGCAAGAAAAGCAAAATAACGGAGAATAAGTATGGAAACTGATTTAAATAAAGTATTTAGAAGCGTTCTATCAACTGGAAAAGTTGTAATAGGGGCAAAACAGACCCTGGACGCTGTACAGAATGGAAAAGCCCAGGTCATTGTGATGTCCTCTAATTGTCTTGAAACAACAAGAAATGGATTAAAAGGTGTTCAGGCAATTAATTTCCCTGGAAATGGAATAGAACTTGGAATAGCATGTGGAAAACCATTTTCAATAACTTCTTTCGCAGTTCTGGAGCCAGGTGAGTCAGGAATACTCACTATCAAGGAATCTAATGAGTGAAGTTAAGTTAAGCATGGATGGAATAAGGTATATTGCATTATTTGAAAAAATTACCGGTGCAGGTGCAAAGGATTGCTTTGAAGATATAGAGAATAACAGGCTTTTGTTCGTTGTAAGAAATGGTGATATGGGACTTGCTATCGGAAGAGGCGGCGAACATATCAATAATGTAAAGAAAGCCATTAATAAATCTATTGAGATCATCGAACATTCAGACGATCCTGTGATATTTATAAAAAATGCATTTCATCCAATTATCTTAAAAAATATTAATATTAAAATAAATGATGACAAGCGTATAGCTTATGTAGAAGTTCCAACTAAAGAGAAAGGACTTGCCATCGGGAGAGACGGCAAAAATATTGAAAAAGTCAAAAAGCTCTCCTTAAGGCATCATGATATAAGCGACGTAATAATTCAGTGATCTAAATTATATATTGGAGGAAAAAACTACATGGGAAAAGGATTATATGCGGCTCGTAAACTAGAGAGCGTCGGCAAGAGTAGCAGATGGAGCGATGGAGATTTCGCAAGACGAGCCCTTAATTTGGATATCAAGGCCGATCCGCTCGGAGGCTCCCCACAGGCAAGGGGTATTGCTCTTGAGAAAGTCGGGATCGAGGCTAAACAGCCAAATTCGGGCATCAGAAAATGCATAAGACTTCAGCTTATCAAGAACGGAAAACAGATTTCAGCTTTCTGTCCACTGGACGGGGCCATTAATTTCATAGACGAACATGATGAAGTGGTCGTTGAAAGAATTGGGGGCAAAATGGGCGGTGCAATGGGAGATATTCCCGGAGTTCGCTGGAAAGTAATATCTGTAAATAATGTTGACCTAAGACAAATGGCTCTTGGCAAGAAGGCAAAACCGGTGAGATAATATGCAAAAATTATTTGGAAAATGGGATTTCACAGAAGTTGAGGTCAAAGACCCCAGTGTTAAGGCTTATATTAATCTTACACCAACGGTTGTTCCGCATTCCGGTGGAAAGAACGCCACCCAGCAGTTTGCTAAATCGACCCTGAACATTGTTGAGAGGCTGATCAATAAGGTAATGCGTGAAGAGCATAACACGGGTTCTAAAATAACAGTTACAAAAACTGTTATGGAAGCATTTGAAATAATAAGCAAAAAGTCCAGTCAGAATCCAATTCAAGTGTTTGCGAACGCTATTGTGAACGCAGGACCAAGAGAGGAGACTGTAAGGTTACAATACGGCGGTATAGCTGTTCCAAAATCAGTTGACACAGCCCCACAGCGCCGTGTAGATACTGCACTTCGCCTTATCTCTGAAGGTGCTCAAAAAGCAGCTTTCTGTAAAAAGAAAACCCTGGCAAGTGCGCTTGCAGAAGAGATCCTGGCCGCCGCCAATCGCGACGTAAAAGGATATGCCATGGGTAAGAAAGATAATATAGAAAGGGTTGCAAGAGCAGCCAGGTAGATCACATAACTTCGGTTATGTGACTTATTTTTTTTATTTCGGCTATTAAAAAACTATTTACAGCCATTTTTTCATATTAATTTATATTATTTTATTCAAACCTCAATGCATCGACTGGCCGCAGCTTTGACGCCTGGTAAGCGGGAATTATCCCTGCCAGTATCCCAACAGAAACCGACACAGATAATGCCATAGCTATCGAATTAAATGTCACTATTGCAAGGCCTCCTCTTGCAATGGGTAGACCGCTCATCAGGGCAGGCAGGAAGCCTGAAAGGATCGTTCCAAGTATTATGCCCAGTATCCCGCCAACCAATCCTATAAAAGCTGCATTGAACAGGAATATCTGCAAAATATCCTTATTTCGCGCTCCAATGGCTTTCATTATCCCGATCTCTTTTGTCTTTTCAAGGACTGAAGTGAACATGGTATTTGCTATCCCGATAGAACCTACGATCAATGAAACCCCTGCAATGGCAAGAAGAAATGTATTCATTGAATTCATTGTATCTGCTCTTGTCTGCTGCATTTCCTTCCTTGAGGATATTGAAAAATCCTTGTTTTTTGTAGTCACATGTCTTGCAGTCATAAGTCTGTCATCGATCTTTATGATCGTCTCATCTAACTGGTTTTCGTCCTTGATCTTGACGATAAAAGTGTCATAGATATCATTTGTTTTGTCCGGGATCACCTGGAAAGCCATCTGGATAGGCATATAAACATTGTTCGTCTGGTCATCAAGAATTCCCACCACCCGAAAAGCACTTCCATTTATCGTAACCATCTTATTTATTCCAAGCGGCTGGGCAAAATATGAAGCTGCGAGCCTTCCTCCGACAACGATCACATTCTGGTCAGCAGGATCAAGCATCCGACCTGTTTTTATTTTACTTAAAGTAATTTGAGACCAGATACTCTGGTCAACACCTGTTACAGATACTTTACCTTTTTTCCCGAGATAATAGATGTCAACACTACCTCTTATATTTGTATCGATCAATGCAATATCAGGAATTCCCTTCAATACCTGAAGATCACTCCTGGCCAAAACGATTTCTTTGGTCGTAGCCTGTGGTCCTGAAGAACCGCCGCCTCCACCTCCTCCAGCGCCCCTGGTAAATCCGCCGCCCCCGCCGCGTTCAAAACCGGGCGAGATCGTTACGATATCCCCGCCAAGAGCGTTTAATTGCGAATTCAGTGATTGCTGCATCCCGTCGCCTATCGATACGATTGCAATTACTGCGGCAACACCAATAACAATGCCTGTTATCGTAAGCCAGCTTCGAAGCTTGCTATGTAGCACCATATTGAATGCATGTTTGAAACACTTGCTGATCTTCATGTTAACCTTGAGGGATTATCATTTCTTCGGGCTTTTAAAAATATCCCTGATCTTAAATTCAGGATCAAGCATTTTTCGGCTCACGTATCTTCTCTGAAGTACAAATCCTCCCACAACCACGATCAGTCCCAGGAGATAATATGTGTAATCTGTTGATGCACTTGTTTGTTGTGAAGCCGCTCTTCCCTGGAACGAAGCTGTTCCGGCACCAGATGATCCACTTGCGACCTTGACTTCTTTATCAACAAATTTCCTTACCCCCATTGTGTCGGTATAGGCGATCTGAATGAGAACTGTATCAGCAGAGTTATTTGTTTGCCTTTGCATGAACCCGGCATCTGATGAACCATTTGTTTGTCCCTGCATTAGGCGTCCCTGTGTATTGTTTAAATTTCGAGTGCCTCTATTCTGGGTACTCTGATTACTGGTTGAGGATTGCAACTTGAAGCTTGCAACTGTATAGTCTCCTTTATTCAGATTTCCTATTATAACTGAATTAGAACCGCTAATAGTCCAGCCCCTTTGCTGTGGAAGAACAACCGACACCGAATTTGCAGGAGTGCTTCCAATATTGGCAATTGTAAAAGACATCATTGAATTTGAATTATCTGAGAATGCCACATCAAAATCAGTGCCTCCACCAACATACATTCCAGCGATAGTACTGATCTTTTTCTCTGTCCTATTGATATTATCTTTATAGGTCAAATATAAGTTCAGTTTGTATAATCCGGGAGCTGCATTTGTATCCGCAATCACCTGGTATTCAACATCCTGGCCCTGGTCAATGTCAATATATTTTATGTGCTTGGTATTGTCACTTCCAACAGGAAGGATAATATTATCTGTATTTTCCCAGTAGAATGTCAGATCACTTAACGGGGCACTTCCCACATTATTTATGGTGAATTTCATAGCTGTCTGTTTTCCAGGAACAAGCGATGTAGTATCAATATGGATAATTTCAGCGCTATCCCGGTTCTTTACATCAAGGGAAAGGCTTTTTTGAATCGCGGAAGTTGAACCTGACTGGTAATACTTGACCTTGAGTTCATAACTTCCTGCCGGAGTATCCTTATTTATCATCAACCTGTATTTGATTATCTTAATATTTGCATTTGATCCTTCGGTATAACCCTGGATTATTCCTATGCTTTTAGCGGCAGTTTCACCCGATACAAGTTGAAAAGGATATTCAGGCACGACTTCAAGCATAAGATCATTGATGTCCATGCCTCCGATGTTCTCAACGCCGATACGTGCTTCGACAACATTGCCTGCCATAGCAGGATTTGGGTCATAGTTTACAAGGCTGATCGATATTACTGTTGAATCCGCTAAACTTCCAAGATCTGCGCTTACTGTCGGGAGACAGGCGATGAATGAAAGGATTATAAATATTGATAAAAATTTTTGTTTCATTATTAGTTTACCTCATGATTTTGTGATATTCTCATTATTTCCCCATCTTTTAGCTCAATTGTTGTCTGTGCTAATTTTGCAAGATTAAGGTCGTGAGTGACAAGTATTATGGTCTTTCCATGTTCCTTCCACAACTTTTGAAGCATATTCAGGACTTCTTTTCCTGTAACACTGTCAAGAGCCCCTGTGGGTTCATCAGCAAGAATTATTTCAGGATCGCTCACAAGGGACCTTGCTATGGAAACTCTTTGCTGCTGTCCTCCAGAGAGCTGTGTCGGCCTATGATGCATTTTATCTTCAAGGCCCACAAGTTTCAATATTTCCCGTGCTCTTGCGGCTGCTTTCCTGTCATTATACTCCAAAAATTCCAGGGGAAGCATCACATTCTCAAATGCTGTCATTGACTGGATCAGATTATATTGCTGGAAAATAAAACCAATAGTTTTTCCACGTAATGAAGATAAGTCAGATTCGCTCAGTTTGCTGATATCCTGCGATTTCAGAAAGATGCTGCCATGTGATGGAATATCCAGGCAGCCTATCAGGTTCATCATCGTTGACTTGCCGCTTCCGGATGCGCCTATTATGGCCACAAAGTCCCCGGTCTTTATTTCAACGGTTACACCACGCAGTGCTGGTACCTCAACTGCACCCATTTTATAAATTTTCCAGACATCCTGCATTTTCATTATACTGTCTGTCATTTTTAATGATGCCTCACAAAAAGGATGCCAGCAGATGATCCGAAAACGAACACAAAAATATCGAAGCCCTGCGCGGCTTTTGTTCCGGAGCCAGTCGCTTCTTCCGGGGAAGGCGGTTGTCCGATGGCTTTTAATGCTGCATCTGGATCAGTTGCATGGTCAGGCTGGTTCTCAAATAAAGTACCATAGGAGTTTCGCGCCATTGACCTGTTTGAATTTCGTGACCCGGTTCGATTGAAATTACGTCCAGGGGATGTTTCATCGGAGTTAGGCGATGCCGTCCTGTTACGTCTTTCGAAGGTTCCATTTTGTGGCATGGTGTTGTTAAAGTTACGCTGCCCATCGCCCTGTGGTATAATATGGCAGGTCTGGCATGAACCCTCCACATATACTTCGTTGAGATTTGTGAGATATTGCGGACGCGCTGAAGAATCTGTTACTGTTAGAAGAACTATTGTTAATAAAAATAATATAATAGTTATTTTTCTAATCATTTTGTTTTTACCTGGGAATCAAAAAATAATATTATTTACCATCTCTTAAATGCCACAGGAGAAGTCAGCATCACTTTATATTCGGTGCTGTTGAGTGTCATATTTCCTGTTGAAAGCATATCGCCTTCATAACTTTGAGTTGAAAGAGAAATATGCCCTACGTTTGTCGGGATGAAATTTGTACGATCTGTCCCTCGTGGGGATAGAGTCAAAATATCTCCTGAAAGGGAATTATTTTCAAAACCCGTAATATTCAAAGCATATTCCTGGCCTGCAAACCGCAGATGTCCCCTGGTACTGTTTGAAATTTGCTCATTGCTTATTTCATTTCTTATCTCTTCATGAGTTTTCCTGTCCCAGAGAAGAGATCTTATAAAACCTGGAGAAGCGTCTTTTGTTCTTTGCGCTGAGACATCCAGAATATGGTAGTTTTCTCCATTAAAGGCAAAACCATGACCCATAAATATTGGCTCTATGAAAGATCTTGCATGTCCCCTGTCTTTATCCATGCCCATACCCGGTGGCTGGGCAAATACCGCTGCTGCCAAATAGGCGCCGATTAGCACAATTACTGATAATAAAATTGCATTTTTAGTTATTGATCTCATATTATTACCCTCTTGGACTGAACGATATATATTTTCGATCTCGAACCTTTATCAAAAATAAGCTTTATTGACTTTTATTTTCTGATAAAAACCACTCTGAAAGTTCGATAATGTTAGTCCTTCCGTATTCGCGCTTTTTTATGATGTTTTTCCGGTTCAAAGCATTTATTATCCCTGTAAGTGAGGATTTTGGAATATCGATCTTGTATCGAATATCAGCCTGGGTAGCGGAACCCCCGTTTTTTATGAGTAATAGTATGATCGCTTTTTCTTTATCTGAAAGTGTATCTATGACCTTTTGCATTTCTCCAGATATACGAATCTCTATTTTTTCAGCTGTCTTAGCTTTAATAGGGATCACATTTGTTTCGGATGTTCTTTCAGGTATTGGATCATTAAATTCATCCTTTAGAGGAATAGTGTTGCGCTTCTGGATATTATATCTGTATAAAGCGAATGCGGCCACAATTATAAACAAAATAACTATCAATATGGAAGATTCTGATGAAATCTGGTTATTTGAACCCACGTCTGCCGGGGGTAGTTTGTAATCAACCATGATCCATGGAGAAATTATCCTGTATCCATGAACTGACAGGATCAGGGAATCTTCTTTTACCTGGACCTGGTAATTCAGCTCAGGCGGGATATCAAATTTTGTTAACCGGGAACCGGGAGGTAGATAAAATGTTGCAGAATAATCCGAATAATATCCATCTATAGTGAAATTCAGGGTCCATGTATCTCCTTTCTTGGAGGTCAGGTTATCAGTAACTACATAGAGCTGGTCACTAATGTTATCAAACGAATAGTTCATACCATATAAAAAAGGCATATAATACAGGGATTCAGGGCTTGCATAACCGGTCAGGAGCACATTACCGGAAATATCCACGTAGCCATTAAGTAGAATCTGCTCTTCGCTTATTTGTCCTTCTATCGCCTGCAGATCACTTATTGATTCCTGGGCATGTATGCAAGGAATAAGAATTATCACCAATATGAAGAATGATAGAAGGTTCATGCAATTGCAATATATAGCGATTCAAACATTATACTTTTTCAATACCCATTTATATCCATTTATTTTTCTTGAAATAACCCATCATTAAAACTCCTAAGGAGATCATCACTACCCAAATGGCAGGATATCCCCATTCCCATTTAAGTTCAGGCATATATTCAAAATTCATTCCATAGACCCCTGCGATAAAAGTCAATGGAATAAATATCGTTGCTATGATAGTTAAAACCTTCATGATCTCATTCATTTTGTTGCTGATGCTTGAGAGATAAATATCGAACATTCTTGAAACCATGTCCCGTAATCCCTCGATCATATCTATTATCTCTATCGTATGATCATAGACATCCCGTAAATAAATAAGCGTAGATTCATGAATAAGTTTGGATCCCCCGCGCAGCGTATTATTCACTACCTCCCTCAATGGCCATACAGACTTTCGCAAAAGTATCAATTCCCTCTGGGTATCATGAAGTAACTTTAAGGTGTCAGGAGTTGGATCCTTCACAAGTTCTTCTTCCATGATCTCGATCTTTTCCCCGAATTTTTCCATTATTATGAAATAATTATCCACGATCGTATCTATCAAGGTATAAGCAAGATAATCAGGTCCCATTTTCCGTATAAGCCCTTTCCCATTTCTGATCCTTTCTTTTACATGTCCAAATATCTCATCTTTACCCTCCAGAAGCGAAATAACGAAATTTGAACCAATGATAAAGCTGATCTGTTCAGACAATATCCTCTCATTATCACTGGCTGATTTTAGAATCTTTAATGTAATATATATATAGTTCTCAAAATCTTCCATTTTTGGGCGTTTTTCAGTATTTAAAATATCTTCAAGTATAAGAGGATGTACACCAAAATATTTACCGATCTTGTCAATGATCTCTATTTCATGGATACCTTCAATATTTATCCAGGTGACAGTTGGTTTGTCCTTGAATGGAAAAGATTCTTCTACAAATTTTACTTCCTTTTCCAGGACATGTGTCTCATCATAGTCAAATATTGATATCCTTGTCTTCTCCACTTTCTTCTCCCCGATATGGAGGAGAGTTCCAGGAGGAAGACCTGTCTTTTTCGATCTTTTTTTAATGATAATATCCATGTTGATCTGCATCTGTTCAGTCCTATTGCCTTTTATTCCGTTCTTGACAGGGCTTTATGAACCGCTTCCCTGATAATATATCCACCCTGATGAAGGATCGTATCTTTTAGTTCATTATCTCTTTCCATACTGGCAGTGCATGGATATGCATGATGTGCACTTGATATGACCTCATCGAACTTACTGTCGATTTGAGCTTTTTTGAGTTTCTGCATCACATAATATGCGCATCCGCAGGGCTGGCTGGTGAATACCTGTACTGTCTCTATTATATTATCCACGACTCCGATCTTGAATCTGGGAAAACCGATCTTAAATGTGTCAATGAACTGGTCAATTAATGGATCTACTCCTTTTCTCAGAGAACAAAATGGTTTAGGGGCAGCAAATACGATCCCGGCTTTATCACATTTTTCTTTCAGCTGGTTCCTTAAACCACCTGAGATCCACTTTGGTTCTTCGATCGGGGCAATGAACAAGCGGGTGCCTGCCTTTTTTGCAAGGGCCGGAAACTCTACAATAATATCAGGATGAAGATTTATAGCTAAGAATACATCGTTCTCAGGCAGGCTGGCAGGTATGTATTTTTCGGAGTCTTCCATGAATACGGGAAGGTCTGAAGGCTGGGCATATATCCCGGAAATATTATCCGCAAAATTAAGCGATCTATCGTCCCTGCAAAAGACACACAATTTATCACATGAGATACAAAAATTTTTATAATTTACAAGATTTCCGATTACCCTTTCGCCGAATTTTCCGTTATATGCGATATAGATTTTCACGCTCCAAATTTACTTTCAGGGTGTATATAATTTTCTGTAAAATTAAAGATCTTTCCCTTCCACAAATGGGATATTATGAAGGATAGAATACTTGATCGCATCTTCTTTCAAAAGCGCTTTTCCAGTCCTATCGTCAAGCATCTCACATACTACCATAGAAGGAGAAACACCAGCTTTGATCGCAAGTTCAATAGAAAGCTCGGTCTGCCCACGCCTCTCGCTCAATAGCCCTGCAGCGGCGCGAAGGAGCGCGACATGGCCAGGGGACCTGAACTCGTCGCCAAAATTAATTATTTCACCGTTCAGGACACGCGTTACTGTTTCACCAACTTTGCGGATTGTGAAGGCGCGGTCATTATCCGTGATACCTGTGAAGTTCTCCCTGTGATTTATCCAGAGCGAGAACGATGAACGTGAGTCGTATGAGATGTCCCCCTGCTTTTCCACAAGATCCATAAGAGAACTATGCCCATTTTGTGAAACGCTCCTTAAAACATCGGACATGAAAGGCAATCCTAACTTATCTGCCGCTTTTCCATATATCGCAACGCAGATCAAACCCCCGCCATCGCGTCTCATAAGAGCGACATCTTTTGGCGTTGTGTTGATCGCAGGGATCACAAAATCTGTTTCCCCTTCCCGGTCCTCGGAATCAAAAAGCAGGATCATTTTCCCATTCCTTATTGCTTCTAATGCTTTATCAAGACTCATTTTGTCACTTCCACATTAATATTAGTTCCATCTTTAAGTTCCAGGTGTTCGCGAAGATTAACTGGCGCTATTATTTCAACTATGTCTTCAGGATAATGGCTTCGCTCCGGAGTAATGACCGCGCCTTCAACATCTGAGATCCTGATCCTGAAACATGAACCTTTCCCGAAAGTCCTGTTCTGGTCAGTAAACCCTGAGATATTTATACTCTGCGCGATCTTTTTTCGGATATGGATACTAATAGCATCAAGCCTGACATTTAACGTGCCTGGATACGGGTCAAATCCCAGTTTTTCTATGAACTGAGTCCTGTAACCATCCAGACCTATGTAATATTGTCCTTCGCCTATACCTGTAATTATCTTGCCTCTGAGGATGATTGTGCCTTCATTTCCTGAAAATATACCCTGATAATCATTTAATTCCTTCTGCAATAGGTCGATGCCATTTTTTGTTATGGAGATCAATTGTCCATCATTATGTATTATCCTTGTGATCAGGTTTTCATCTTCAAGTGCTTTTAATTTCCGCGCTGCTGTCTGCTGGCTTGAATCGATATGAGTTGCAAATTCCACTGAGGACATTTCCAGGGGTTTCTGGTGTGCTCCAAGTAGTGCAAGTTTTTTTAAAGATAGTATATCCATGGTTATCTACTCGTTTTTGAGGTGCTACTCAATAATGGATTTACAAAGGGATATATCTTATCCTTCTCATTTAGAGACTAAATAGTCTAATCAATTAGCGACCGGATATGAACCAAGTATTTTGAGCATCCCGACTTTACCTTTTATTCTTGAAATAGTATCTTTTATGATCTCATCCTCGATATGTCCTTTGATATCTATATAGAAAACATAATCCCCAAGCGCTTTTTTTGTTGGACGCGATTCGATCTTTGTCAGGTCAATATTATTTCCTGCAAATTCTCCAAGTATCTCATAAAGGGCTCCAGGCTTATTTTTTTCAAGATAAACGATAATAGATGTCTTGTCATTGCCGGTGGGTGACTGTGTTGTTTTTCCAACTACGATGAAACGCGTGAAATTTCCGGGAACATCCTGGATGTTTTCAGCCAGTATATTCAATCCATACATCTTTGCAGATTCAGCAGATGCGATTGCAGCGATCTCTTTTGATCCCGATGCGATCTTTGCGGCATGAGATGTGCTCAGGTCTGATCGTATTTCTACTCCCTTGAAGTTATTTTTTATATATTTCCTGCATTGAGATAAAGCCTGAGGATGCGACATAATTATCTTTATGTCTTCTTTTTTTCCTTTTGAGAGAAGGCAATGTTTTATCTGGACGATTACCTCACCTATGATCTTAAGTTCATGTTCCCAAAGCAGGTCAAGGGTGAGCGTGATCGAACCTTCAAGTGAATTCTCAATAGGCACAATGCTTTTATCAACTTCATTTCTCAAAAGAGCATCAACAGTGTCAAAGATATCTTCATAGAATTGAAGCCCTGCATTTTTATTATATTGAATTGCAGCTTTTTCTGAATATGTGCCCTGCGGACCCAGAGTTCCAATGATCATCTACCCTTATTCGGATGGATAAAAGAAATAGTTTATTGCATACTCTTAATCATAAAATCTTTTATAGCAATGCCTGTGTTCTTAAGGAGCCGGGAAGCCAATTCCTGGGAAGGCCAGGAACCAAGACCGCAGTCAGGTCCTGCATATTTGATCCTTTCACCAAAAATTGAATATGCTTTTTGAAGCCTTTCTGATATTATTGCCGGTGTTTCCATTTCAGTTACAATTTCATCAAGCCTGGAAGGGTCCTTCCATACATTCGTTGCATATTTTTCATTAAGCACAGCAGCCATTCCAAAAATATCCGTTCGCGACACTCCGACCCTTAAATATTTATCATTATCCACAAGGTCTTTTTTATCAATAAGATCAAGATAAGAAGGATTGGCTGCGGATTCAACTCCGATTATGCCAATGGAAGGAACTTTGCAGATGAGCTTGTAATGAAGAGGGGAGTGAAGATGTATCTCAGTATCTATCTTATTTGAAGCTGAACTACTTGTTGCTATAGTTAGCGCTTCAATAATATCAGCATCACTGAACATTATTTGGGGATTGATCCCGATACTGGGTTCATCTATGGAAATAGTTGCGATCCTGAATTGTTTTGCATTGTCGATGGAATTAGCTATGAACCTGTCAATACTCTTAGCAAAAGCGTTAAGGACATCTTTATAGGCTGTACCTCCAAATTGATTTTGATACAATTCAAGGGGTCCGGTCACACAAACTCTAATATTTAATTTTTTCCCTGTATTTTTTAAATATTGTGCCCCGACCTCCTCAAGAGCTGAAAGTTCCAGTATCCTGGCCTTTTCTTTCCTGACGATGAGGGGCTCCTCCTGGGATGATTCATCGTTAATTATCTCAAGGAACATCTGGTTCATATCCCTGAATTGAGGGTATGTGGGTATGACCACACCAGCATCGATCTTCTGCTGCATGGTGCTTTTTAGCACATCCCCAAACTTAGGGTCATTATTTATTATGGCCTGAGTTATCCATTCCCGATTCATGCCTTTTGGAAACGGAAAGCTTCCAATATCATCAAAAAGTATCATATGCTCTTTGATTTCTTTTTATTGCTTTATAGTTATTGAAAAAAAAAGGGAATCAGTTCAATGTCCTGCTTTCATTCGATGCATGAGAATTCATACATCCAAGAGTGCAGTACATTTCTTCCCTTATATTGCTTTGTTGTACATATATTTCTTTGCTGCATTTTTTACATTTTACTTCTATTAATTCCAAATTAATCACTCCTATGATTCAATTGGGTAAATTACCCCTGAATTAAAAGGTTATAACTTTTTATTAGTATATCAATTTATAGATTATAGAACATTAAAATAACTATTGTAATTATGATAAAGAATAACAAAATTCTAAACTGATTGCTCTTTAATCTTGATATTGCAGGAAAGAGATGAACCAGTGGATGTTAAATATTATGTAAAATTAATTTAGCTTGAAAATGATCGACCCTGTTAACAATTTCAAGATCCCTGATGAATGGATACAAAGAACAAATTTACCAATTGATAAACTCAATTCCATGATTTTAAGCGGTTGTTATGTGCTCCTATCAAATGGAAAGCTCCTTCGCCGGGGTTATACCACAGGAACCACAGCTTCTGCAGCAGCAAAAGGGGCAGTTCTGTCTATCACAAAAACAGTTTCTGAAGTTGAGGTCAAAACCCCGATAGGATTACGGGTCAGACTTCCCGTACAGGCGGAAAAAGGCAAAGCTTCTGCATTTAAATTTTCAGGAGATCATGCAGTTGACGTGACCAATGGGATGGAAATAGTTGCCTGCGCAAAAGAAAGTGAGAACATTTCAATAATAGCTGGAAAGGGAATTGGTATAAAAAAAGGAAGCCCCGCGATCAATCCATCCCCGATGCGCCAGATAGAAGATGCCATAAAGGAGGCACTTGTTGAAACTGGATTAAGAGGCGCCCAGGTCATACTTTTTGTTCCGATGGGTGAAAATATCACAAAAAAAACACTGAACGAAAAAATCGGGATCATTGGAGGGATATCAATTCTGGGAACAACGGGATTTGTAGAACCCTGGAATGAACACCTGGGTGAAATGAAAGAAGAACTCATCAAAAATGCTGACCGGGTGATCCTCACAACAGGACGGATCGGAGTGTATTTTTCCCACATGCTTTTCCCGGATCATACGGTTATACTTATCGGAAGTGACATTTCAAGGGGTCTTCGCGCTGCTAAAGGTGAAGTAATTATCTGCGGTCTTCCAGGACTTATCTTGAAATGGGCAGACCCGGATATATTGAAAAAAGGAGGCAACCTCACAGTACAGGAAATGATCGATTCTGACCCAAAGAATAAGGTTATTGATATAGCATTGAATGAAGCGGTAAAAAAATCCGGAAAAAGGGTTGTTTTATTGAACAGGGATGGGACAATCCTGAGAGACAGCCACCAAAAGAATATGACTATGGGCGGTCTATGAAGATCGTAGGCGTCGGAGCAGGTCCAGATCTTCTGACAAAAGAAGCGATTTACGCTATTGAGACTGCCAATCTTATATTCGGCTCAAAGCGGGCGCTTGAACTTGCTAAAGAACACATAAAATGTAATACAAGTATTTTAAAAGATTATTCTCTCAGGGACATTCCAGTAAATGCAGTTGTACTTTCAACTGGAGATCCCATGCTTTCTGGTCTTGGGAAATATGCGAAGCCAGGGGATGAAATCATTCCAGGGATATCATCCCTGCAAATTGTGTGTGTAAGATTGCACCTGGATATCGAAAATATATCGATCATAACGGGTCATTCAAGGGACATTGAAATTGTGAAAGAAAGGCTTCTATCAGAACTAAACAATGGAAAGAATGTATTTTTCCTTCCAGATACATCTTTTGGAGCGCATGAGGTTGCAGAATTTCTGGATAATAATGGATTTTTAAAAGAAATCGCAGTATGCGAACAACTTGGCTATCCTGATGAACGGATTGTAAAGGGAACAACCAGAGCGCCTCCTTCTGTTGAAAATAATATGTATTGCATAGTGATCATTTAAAAGAATTAGTTATCAATGGATGAAAAGATCAATAGATCGGTACTTATTGGAACAGATTTCAATAATGTTTATAGATTATCAGGCTCCACCTCAAGACAACTTATTTCAAAAAATCTTATTCCAGGAATAAGAGTAAAAGATGAGAAGATTTTGATCATGTCAGATCAAGAGTTTCGAATCTGGGATCCATTTCACAGTAAGCTGGCAGCCATGATATTGAAAGACTTCTCATTACCTATTACGAAGGATTCAACCTTCCTTTATCTTGGGGCTGCAAACGGAACTACCGTTAGCCATGTCTCAGATATTGTTGAAAAAGGTATGGTCTATGCTATTGAGATCTCCCCCCGTGCTATGAAAGACCTGATAAAGGTCAGTATTCACCGGAATAATGTGATCCCTATACTTGGCGATGCTATGCATCCGGCATCATATCAGAATATGGTCCCGGAAGTTGATTTTCTTTATCAGGATATAGCCCAGAAAGAGCAGGCAAGGATCGCTATATTGAACGCAGAGCTCTTTCTAAAAAAAACAGGTGTCATGATATTGATTATAAAAGCAAGAAGCATAGATTCTATAGGGAGAAAAAAAGATGTTTTTGGAAACGAGATCAAAAAGCTGGAGGGGCTTTTCAAGATCAAACAGTCATTCGATCTTGAACCTTTTCATAAAGATCATATAGTCGTAGTGGCTCAAAAATTTCATTGAAATGGAAACCTTTAACCCTATTAGTTATATTTACGATTAAATGAAAAAGCTTCGGATATTCATTCAGTTCATCATTGGCATATCCATCATTATTTTTATTCTAAACAAACTTGATCTAAATGAGGTCATGGTCGTTATTAGGGAGACGAATATTACTTATTTCATCCTTGCATGCATATCCTACTTATTTCTTAATATGGTCCTTGCTTTTCGATTATCATATCTTCTCAAAAAGATCGGACATAATATAAAATATATCAATGTTTTTCTTTCGCATATGGGGGGAATGATCGTAGGGGATATCACTCCCGGACGAAGCGGGTATTTTTTGACCCCACCTATTATGAAAAAAACATCAGGAGTCCCGATCACTGATGGTATGGCATGTATTTTTGCGCCGCAGGGCATTGAATTTATTCTTAAGGTCGGGGGTGCTGCGGCAGCTTTGATCTTTATCTCAACTTTTCCAAAAGTAAGTGATGAGTTTATCAGATATTCAATGATAGGAGCTTTTCTCCTGCTTGCTGTTGGTATTTTTATGCTGCTATTATCCTGGCATGATGAAAATGTATCATCAAAATTTTTAAGTAAGGTCCCGTTCCTTAACAATTTCACGGGAAATCTTTCTTTTTTCAAAGAAAAAAGTATTTTGATAAGAAATAGCACTGATAAAATAGTGATATTGTATATGATAGGGTGGATTTTTGCAACCTTACAGTGGTTTTTCTTGGCAAAAGCCATCGGAATAGAAATTTCATTTTTTGCTATCTTGCTTTTCCATCCCCTTATCACTATCCTGATGTTCGTTCCAATCTCTCCTGCAGGTCTTGGGCTCATGGAAGGCGGGATGATCCTTGTTTTTTCTTTTGTGAATATTACTTCAGCTACAGCAATGGCTTTTTCAGTTCTTGTCAGGATCAATATTTTATTAGTTGACCTGATCGGATTAAAAACAGTTATGAAAGCCTCAAAATAATCCCATGATCAATTCAGATAACTTCATTAACCTGTATTAAAAATATATAAGTGATGCCTGAAAAAAAAGTCACCAAAGTCCTCCTGTTCTTAAAAAACATGGTATATGAGAGTACTAGTCCCATGGAGATACTTCGATTTGCAAGATATTATCGCAAGAGGGGTCTGGATGTAGTTGTAGTTCTCTGGGGGCCAATGGGTGTGATCCTTGGAAAAAAGGGAAAAACCGGAACCCCCCCATATGATGAAAGAGTAAGGGAATGTATGGGTATGGGAGTAAAATTTAAATGCTGTGAACTTGCTTCATCAATGATTGGTTTTGAAATAAATGAACTAATAGAAGGGATAGAAATGATCCATTCATATGAAGTAGCTGACCTCATGCTTGAATATTGTGAAAGCGGGCAGCTTGTGATCACTCTTTGAGCAAGTCTTTTTAATAATTGGAACCATCTACGGCATCCTATGGACAGAGAACTCCTTGAAAAAGTCAAAAGGCATGAGATAAGTTTTCATGAGGTTGATAAAATTCTTGATGTACATGCATCCATCGAGCTAAGGCGTACCGCCATTTCACAGCTTACTGGAACTATATTTGATCATATTTCCAATTATTCTATGGATGTTGAAGTCGTAACAAAGCGCAATATCGAAAATATGATCGGCGCAATCCAGATGCCTCTTGGTGTGGCTGGACCGCTTCGCGTCAATGGCGAATATGCAGGTGGCGATTTCTACCTCCCCCTGGCGACCACAGAAGGTGCACTCGTTGCCAGTGCAGACAGGGGATGTTCAGTTATTTTGGCATCAGGTGGGGCAAATGTCCGGATCTTCAAGGATGAAATGACAAGAGCTCCGGTCTTTAATACAAAAGATATCATAGGAGCAAAGAACCTGGTAGATTGGGTGAATGCGAATTTTGAAAGGCTAAAAGAAAAAGCAAAGGGAACGACACGTTTCGGGGAATTGCTATCAATAGACGCTTATACTGCGGGAAGAAATGTTTATCTTCGATTTGCCTATGATACAAAAGATGCTATGGGAATGAATATGGTCACAATCGCCACTGATGCCGCAGTTGATCTGATCCTCTCTGAAAATGATGTTGAGCTTGTAGCTTTATCAGGTAATATGTGCTCTGACAAAAAACCAGCCGCCATAAATGCAATACTTGGAAGGGGAAAAACAGTTTCGGCAGATGTGCATATCGATAAAAAAATCATTCAGGAGAAATTAAAGACAACTCCTGAAAAAATGGCTGATGTAAATTACAGGAAGAACATTTTAGGTTCCGCACGCGCCGGATCGATCGGTCTTAATGCCCATGCCGCAAATATCGCAGCTGCCATGTTCATTGCATGCGGCCAGGATCCTGCGCATGTTGTTGAGGCAAGTAATGCAATTACGACCATGGAACTGACAGCTGATGGCTTGTATTGCTCTGTAACGCTTCCATCCCTCAATGTCGGGACAGTAGGCGGTGGGACCCGGATCGGGACACAACAGGAATGCCTGAAAATGCTTGGCGTTGCAGGAGCAGGAGAGCCGCCGGGTGCAAATTCAAAAAAACTTGCCGAGATAATTGCAGCAGCAGTTCTTGCAGGTGAGATCTCACTTGTCGGGGCGCTTGCAGCCAGGCACCTGGCAAAAGCACATGCAACGCTTGGAAGATGATCTTAGATATCAAGCAGCCATCATTAGTAATGAAAAAAATAGGTGTAAATTCATATTACTAATGACAATATCTTCAGGGCAGGCTCGAATATTTGATCTGCTGTCCACCCTGCTTATTATTACATTCAATTTTCTGAATAACACGATCAACCATACCGCCTGTTGCAAACACCACAACATTTTGCCCCCTCAGGGCTGCAAGGATGCTTGATTGGATCACATCCACCTCAAAATCGCACTTAATACCTGCTTTTCTAACAACCACTTTTGCAGATGTGCCCATAGCCCCTATTTTTTTCGGGCCAGGCGTTGATATTATTGCATGTATAGCTTCAAGATCAACTGCTCTTGAACCTCCTTCTATTATCCTCGGGATGGGCACGATATGGATATCCCCGGTATTTGATGTAAGTGTTCCTGTCATTTCACTGACCACAATATCCTCGCCAGCCCTGGCATCATGCATTACCTTTCCCATGGCAGTAGTACTGGTGCCAGGGTTATCAGTATTCATGTCTGTCTCAATTCTTTTAGTATACAGAGTCCCGTTTTTCATAACCATTCCCACTGTTTCCCCTGAGTGCACATCTGTCCCGGCGATCGCGCATCTCACCTTAAGAACATCGAAAGGTTTTGATACCGATTCAACAAAATTCAGCATGGTGAGCGGTGAATCACTTCCGGATATGCCCCTTAACTTCAACTCACGGAAAGTTTGCACAAAGGCTGGAAGTCTAAGCCCTGTCTGAGAAATCATAGCATGGTCGGCAAATATTTGAGATGGCACACCCTGCCTTTTGATCCTTCCTTCATGAAGGACATATATGCTGTCTGCCCATTTGGCCGCAAGGTCAACATCATGCGTAGAAAATATAATAGTCTTGCCTTCAGCATTTAACTCATCAAGGATATCTATGATTTCCGAGCAACCCTGCGGATCAAGCCCGGCTGTGGGTTCATCCAGAACGATTATCTCAGGCTTCATGGCGATCACACCTGCGATAGCCACACGCTTTTTCTGTCCACCGCTGAGGAAATGCGGGGGTTTATCGGCATAAGCTTCCATCCCTACTAGGCGCAGGGCTTCATTTACCCTCTGTTTTATCTCTGGATCCGGAAGTTTCAGGTTTTTAGGACCAAAAGCAATATCCTGTCTTACCGTGGGCGCAAGGAGCTGGTCGTTGGGGTTCTGGAACACCATTCCCACAGTGCGGCGAATATTATGCAAACCTTTCTTATCGTAAGCGAAAGCTTCTCCTTTTAGATACAAAGTGCCCTGAATGGGTCTTAAGGTAGCGTTCAGGTGAAGAAAAAGAGTGGATTTGCCCGCGCCATTTTGTCCCATGATAGCGGTAATGCTTCCTTTATCAACTGAGAAATCAATATCATCCAGAGCTTTTGTCCCATCGGGATATTTATATACCAGGTTTTGAGCTTCGATGATCTTCATATTTTTCCCTTCAGATCAATGTCATGTTTTGTGTCATGATCGTTACATAAGCAAAAGCAAATTCAAATATTAAGATCGAAAAGAGTGGTCTGATGCCTATTCTTGAACTTTTTTCCTGGTAGCAAAGGCTGTTTGTTTCACCTTCATAGCAGCGGGAGTTCATGGCTATAAATAATTTATCGCCCTGATATATGGAACGAAGGAAAAGCGTGCTTGCAAGCATTGAAAAGACTTCTATTTTTGCGCGAAAATCACCTTCCCCTCTCATCCGGGAAGCCAGAAGCATGAGTTGCGCTTCTTCTATGAACACAAAGATATAGCGGTAAATTATCATGGCAAGTTCTATCACGACATCAGGAATTCTTAGCCATTTTAATCCACTGAACAGTTCTGTCATTGGGGTGGTAAGCGCCAGAAAGAAAAGACACGCAGAGGCCGCAATAGTTCTTGATGCCACAAGCAGTCCCATATTGGCTCCCTCTTCCTGGATCACAAAAGTATGGGATATTATTTCAAACGAATACAAAGGGCTTTGTGAATAGCCAAAAAACAAAGACATTAGCAACAGGCTTACAAGCCCAAAGAAAAGCGGTGTTAACAGAAGTAAAAAATAAGTTCTGAATGGTATTTTTGCTGCAAACAGTATCAGGCCGGTTGCTGTGATAAAAGCTAAAAATGGGGGGATAGGGGATGTCGAAGCTACCGTAATAATCAGTGTCGCCAATGCAAAGATGATCTTCAATCGTGTATCAACATGCCTCAGCCTGTTCGTATGGGCTATAGTATCAATGGTCGAACTGATCATGGCTGCCCTCTTTTTGCCTCTTTCCTGCCCGTGTACAGACCTGCTATATATCCAATTATTGCTGCCCCGATAGCTGCCTGAACTGAGAATAAAAATGTTTCAATTTCTCCGCTTGGCGGCTGCCAGAGTGGTGAAAACCAGGGTTTATAACCACTTATCTCACCTATTTTGGTTACAGCAGCAGCATCGGCTCCTCCCCATTGCGGCATGATACCGATCATGTGCGGCACAAAAGCGGTCAAAAACCCAATAATGGCAATTAAAATAACAACGATCAGGGTGAGTCTTCTCAGCTCAGACATCTATGGCTCCGTTGATGTAGCTTTATCTTCGATATGGAAGATCCGGAACACATCTGGTTTCAATTCCAGGAGATACTTAAAAAGAAGCATTGTGACAAGTCCTTCAATTATGGCAAGGGGAACCTGTGTTAGTGCAAAAATACCCGAAAATCCAATAAATGATCTCATGACCCCCCCTACAGGGGCAGGAAATGCCAGGGCAAGCTGGAAGGACGTTGTGACATAGGTTGCCAGGTCTCCAAGTGTGGCTGCTGTAAACACTGCAATATTGAATCCTGCAATGCTTCGAAGAGCGTTATAGACAAAATATGCTACAAAAGGCCCAACAATTCCCATAGAAAAAATGTTTGCGCCAAGTGTGGTAATACCGCCATGCGCCAGCAGCAATGCCTGGTATAACAGGACTATAGCGCTCATCACGGATGTAATGGCAGGCCCGAACATGATAGCTCCAAAGCCCGTTCCTGTGGGGTGGGAAGAACTGCCGGTAACTGAAGGGATCTTCAGCGATGACAGCACAAACGCAAAAGCTCCTGCCACTGCAAGCATGGGTTTTGATTCGGGGTGTTCACTCATGACTTTTTTCAGTTTCCATACTCCATAGATAATAAAGGGGGTGGAAAGGGCATACCAAAAAATCACCCAGATCAGTGGTAAAAATCCTTCCATTATATGCATGCTAAATCAGACGTTTCATGCATCAGGTCACAAAAGAACCTGTGGTTTTGGATTCCAATTATTACCTGAATGGGTAATGATGACTATGTATCAATTTTTACGATTATTCTTTTTCGAGTCACAGGCACCAGTTTTTTCCATTCTATGGTAGAATCTTTTTCGATCTTGAAATCTTGAACAGTCGTATCAGGCGGTTTTCCATTCACTTCATACATATAGAAACCCTGCTCACCATCGATCGAGATGACAAATTCCTTGTCCCTGACTTCCTTTACTTCCACCCCTGACACCTTTTTCAAAGCTTCAAGAATACTTGCTCCCTTTGGCACATTCACTTCGCAGGTGTCAGCAAGTGAGTTCATAAGTTTATCTATATTTTCTATTCTGCTCCTGAGTACATGTGTTTTGCCAAATTTTTTTCTCTCGATCAAGCCGGCTGTTTCTAAAATGTTAACATGCCTTGCCACAACCGGATTTGAAAGATCCAGCTCCCTTGCAAGTCCTGCAATGTGCATTTCATTTTTCGCCAGGATCCTTAGCATTTTTAAGCGGGTTGTACTGCTCAGCGCTTTGAATAGATCATTGCTCATATGAGTAACAATCGTGACTCGAAATGATAAGTACTTTATGTTATTACAGAAAGATTAATATAAGGACATAGACTTATATTGTATTATTATAAGGTTATAGCCTTATAAACGGTATATCTATGGAAACAGGAAAAGTTTATGCGGTTCTAACTGGCGATTTGATCGGTTCTTCAAGATTCAGGAAACAACAACGAGAGGAACTTATTTCAAATCTCAAAGGATCATTTCAGGAAATCTCACCTGATATAATTGTATCACCCTTTTCCGTTTTTAGGGGGGATAGCTTTCAGGGAGTATTAGCAAGGCCTGAGGAAGCTCTTAAAACTTCATTAATTATTCGCGCAAGTTTACGATCCAGATTTATTGAGGAACGAACATTTCTGGATACCAGGATTGCCATTGGCATAGGAACTATTGATTATCTGCCCAGGGATCAAGTGGGTGAGGGTGACGGTGAAGCTTTTAGAAATTCGGGTCCGGAACTTGACAAGATGAAAAAAGGCGAACAAAATATAATCATAAGGACACCATGGTATGAGATAAATGAAGAATTAGAGGTGGAGTGTGTACTACTTGAAACGCTAATTCAACGATGGACAAAGGAACAGGCTGAAGCAATTTTATATCATATCCAGAGTTCAAAACAAACGCAAGAACGAATCGCTAAAATCCTGAAAATTAGCCAGTCAGCATTATCCCAGCGTTTAAAAACCGGTGGCTATTTGGCAGTCGAGATATTTTTAGAGCGTTTTAAAAAAATCATACTGGATAAGGTTGGAGTCTTATAATCATGAAAAAGAATGGTAAGGACTTATAATGATCACTCAAATGGAACTCTCACTATTGATCCGTTTAATAATTGCGCATCTACTTAGTGATTTTGTATTTCAAAGTGATTCGTGGGTAAACCAGAGATTTAAGTTTGGCTGGCACTCGAAACATCTATATATACATGGGATAATTGCTGGTTCACTGGCATATTTTGCT
Source organism: Candidatus Methanoperedens sp. (assembly GCA_026552975.1). Classification (GTDB taxonomy): domain Archaea; phylum Halobacteriota; class Methanosarcinia; order Methanosarcinales; family Methanoperedenaceae; genus Methanoperedens. The sequence continues at coordinate 58,972 of JAPMTR010000063.1, read as the reverse complement.
TCTGGATTGTGGGGTAATATATGGATTCTTATTTTTGTCGCTATCACACACATTTTGATAGATGGCGTAAAAATAAAGTCTAAAGATAATATCCGGTCATTTTTAATAGATCAGCTTGCGCATTTTGTTATCTTCCTGTTTATCTGGATAGTGATCATTAATCCAGGACGAGAAAAGATGGATGCCTTTGTGCAAATTCTTCTGCCAGGGATAAAAATATGGACAATTATAGCAGCTTATCTCATCATACTCTGGCCAAGTAGTAAATTTATCAGCAAATTAACAGAAAAGTGGAGAGTAGATAGCGAAAATATTTGTCCTAAAGATGAAAGTTTAGATACGGCCGGAAGATGGATTGGCTGGTTGGAACGCTTCTTAATTCTTACTTTTGTACTTTTACAACAATTTGGGGCGATAGGTTTATTGGTGGCAGCAAAATCAATTTTCAGATTCAATGAATCGAGGAAAGTTGGAGAGTATGTTTTAATCGGAACTCTACTCAGTTTCGCTATTGCGATCCTCGTCGGTTTATTTGCGAGCTTCTTTTTATACCGGTTTTTATAATTAGGAGGTGGGGGATTATCTACCCCGCGCACATTCAATTCTAGTCAATGGCGTCGCTACAGGGTATCCGCATGGCGAGGAGTTTTTGTTCCCCGGGTGCAAGTTTCGGATACATGACATCCAGGATCGTGAGGGAATGATATCCTTCCCCATTCTGTGAAAAAAATGCAAAAGATTATACTCTACAATTACAATTCTTGATAAAGGAGACATTTATGGAGCAAGACCTATCAAGGATCGGAGTTTCTCTTCCAGAGAACCTTCTTGTAAAATTTGATGAGATCATAACAAAAAGAGGCTATTCATCCCGTTCAGAGGGTATACGCGATGCAATACGAGGATATATACGATATTATGACTGGATGAGCGAAGTCCAGGGTGACAGAATTGGTATATTATCCATGACGTATGATCATTCACAGCGTGGTCTTTTATCTGCCCTTCAGGACATAGAACATGATTTCACAAGTATTACACGATCAGCCGTCCACGTTCACATAAGCCATGATGAATGTATGGAAGTCATTTTACTCCATGGGGATGGAAAAGAGATAAAAAGCATTGCTGAGAAGATCATCGCTCTTAAGGGTGTAAAGAATGTGAAGCTGACAACTATAAAGCCAGGTGAAGATCTGTGAATCCTGTAAGGTTTGGTTTTGAGTCGTACCAGTTCAATGCTAACGTGATCTGGTGATAAGTTGTTTCCGGAGATGTCACTTCAAAGAGGACGTTCGATGTTTATATCTATATATATATATGACAATGCTGTTGCGGCCAGGATCAATGCCAATATGACCACATAAGACGTTGGGTCGCCCTCCAGCTTAAAGCCAAAAATTTCCTTTCCTGCGCTTTCTGACTCGCCATATATCCCTAAAGCATTTGAAAAACGTTCTTCTATTCCTTTATCTCCTGACGCCTTATAAGCAACAAGGCCAAGGACCAGAAATACCAGCGCCAGCCCAATAAATATAATTATCCCCTTCTTATTATTTTGTTCTTGATCCAACAGGCATCACCTCGCCAAGCATATCCGGTCTGACCTTCTTAATATAGGATACCACATACCCCGTAATGAAAGACTCAATGATCGCCATACCCATATTGACCGCTGCAATGAGGAAAAGGCCATAGAGGATTGTCCTGATATCCTGGTCAACGCCCTGGATGCCTGAAATAAGAATGATCAAGATCATTGCAATGTTGCCCAGAAGAAGTCCGAGCATGGTTCCAATACCGGCTTTTGAGAACGTATCCAGATTCATCTTTCCAAGCCATTTATATACGCTGTATGCAACCATTACTTCAGTCATGTTAACAACCATGTTAGCACCGATAAGTCCCCAGCCGCCGTGACCGGTAGCAGCAGTTAATATGTTTACGATAAATACAATAATACCACCGATCGCAGGTCCTGCAATTATCCCGATAAGCGGGGTCAGGTTCATATGAACGCCGCCGAACAGGGGTATGTTTATCTGGAATATTGCAAAAGAGGCGGCGGTCAACATCGAAGCCATCGTAATTTTTTTATTATCGATCTTTTTTACCTTTTTTAACCAGTACAGACAAAAAGCCAGAATCATGAAAGCTATGATCCACCATGTAATGACCCATTGAATAGAAAAAGTCCCATCAGGGAGATGTATGTGTGCCATCTATTCCTCCTACTATCCTGCCGCTGTAACTAATTCAATGGTTTTCACAAGTTCATCAATAGTCAGCGGGTTTTTATCCTTGACCCTGTCAAGGTTCTTTGAAATTCTTTCATATATTTGTATGACTTTTGGCTGCCGTAATCCAGACTTTTCCAGGAGTTCTTTATCATAGAATATCGACGAAGGTTTTCCTTCTACGATAATAGATCCATCTTTTACAATACAGACACGATCTGCGATCCTGGCAGCCATATCCATGTCATGCGTCGCTATCACGATACTGAGGCCATGTTCGTTTTTCAGGTTAAGGATGATATTTTCCACCATTTCCGCGTGCAATGGATCAAGATCCGATGTAGGTTCATCCATGGCGATAGCCTTTGGCTTCATGGCAAGGACACCGGCTATGCAGACAAGCCGTTTCTGGCCCCCGCTCAGATAACCAGGCATTTTATCTGACAGTTTTACAGCGCCGACAGTTGTTAAGGCATCCAGGGCCAGCATTCTTGCCTGTTCGATGCTCATCCCCATATTTATGGGGCCAAACATAACATCGTCCAGTACAGTAGGAGCAAAAAGCTGGTCATCCGACTTCTGGAACACTATGCCTACATCTCTCCAGATGTCAATGTGACTAAGATCAAGTTTTTTTCCCATGACTATGACGTTACCGCTGCTGGGTCGAAGTAATCCGTTCAAATGTTCAAGAAGCGTTGATTTACCTGACCCGTTAGGGCCGCATAATGCCACGATCTCTTTTTCAAGCACCCGGAAGCACATTTCGTGTATGCCCACGCTCCCGTCAGGATATACATGGCTTGCACAATCCACATGTATGAGCTCTCTTCCTTCGTGTTCACAGTAATCACAGGCCTGTTCTTTATGAATTTGTTGTAATGTTTTCAATCTGATCCCTCATTAAAAAGGCAATTTTGCTAACCATACCAGGTATATCATCATACCAGCCGCCACAAGCATTGTCAGGTATTCAACCTGGCCTATGGGAGGTATTCTTGTCGCTGCAACATATTTTCCATTAAATCCCCGTGCCTCCATGGCCTTATTGACCCTCTCTGCTCTATCATAGGATCGGATCATGGTCAGGGCAAACACCTCGGCAAACATCTTGCCCTGCCTTCGCGCACTTTTTAAAAGCCCTCCTCCCCTCGACCTTAGTGCTTTTATCATAGATTCGATCATTTTCAATGTCATAAAGATGAACCTGTACGACATGAGAAATATCTGGTCTATCGGAGCTGGAAATACCCGGTATATCATCGCAGAGAAATGATCGTACCTTGTGGTCATAAGGAAAAATAATGAATAAGTGACCGACGTTAACGATTTAAAAATAAGTGTAAGCAGCAAAAGCAGTCCATTGTCTGTCAGGGTGAGTGAGAATTGTGGCACACCCAGGGAAAATATTGGAACTCCAGGTTCATTCCATATCACTATTAACAGCAGTGAAAGGACAAATGTAACTGGCATGGCATACCACTGGAACAATTTTTTAATGGGCAATCCGGATAAACCATATAATGCCAGTACCACAAGGTAAAGGCACATTATCAGAATAAGGCTTTTGACTATGGAAATGAAGAGTATAATAAGAACCAGCATGAACGCCTTTGTCCATGGGCTTATCTTTGAGAATACTGAGGTGCCTTTTTCACTATAGAATGTGATAAGATCGATATCCGGAATATGGGGAGACAGTTCGCTCATCCTTTTAAGCTCCAGATATTGTCCTGAGGGCAGCAACAGCATGTGTCATGTTTGATCTGTCCGCATATACCCGCATCCGGATGACCCAGGGAATTGCATATCTTATCGATTACATCCTTGGATACAAGTCCTTCGAATTTTAAGACCTCATCACAGGCTTCCTGTGCTGTTAGACCATAATGTGAGAACATCAATTCAAGGATCCTGTGCCTCCTGATTAAAAATTCTGCAAACTCCTTACCCCTGGTCGTTAATCTAACTCCCCGGTAAGGAATATGCTCGATGAGGTCTGTTGATGACATTTCCTGGATAGTTTTGGTTATGGTGGACGGATCAAGGTTAAAATGCTGGGAAATATCTGTTGTATGTACTATACCCCCTTTTTCTCTTATATACTTCAGATATTCACTTTTCTTCGGGCTTAATTCAAGACCATCAATACCTCTCATAAATTACGATATGGGTATTCAGGTTAAATAATTTTTGGGTATACCCCAAACCTGCGCAAAACCGCAACTTATTTAAACCTTAATGATTATTCACACTTTTGCTACAGAATTTGATTTTAGTAGCATAAAAGATATGATATATTATAAAAGTGTATAACTATATACTAATTAAAATAAAACGATTTCGAAATATTGATAAGAAGGTAAATAACATGCATATTCCCGACTCATTCATTCCCCTTGATCAGGCAGCAATATACTGGATAATAGCGATTTTCTTCATAGCAAGAGCAGTTCAGTGGGCAAAAAGCGGCATTCATGAGAATATGCTCCCGTTATTTGGCGTTCTTGCCGCCGGAATATTCGTACTCCAGACAATAAACATAGCAGCTAACCTTCTAATCCCTCTGCCCATGCTCACTGGTGTAAGCTGGCATGTGGTCGGCGCAGCGCTTACTGCAATTATATTTGGAAGTCCCTGGGCAGCTGTTCTTCTAATAACCATGGTGCTTGCAGTGCAGTCCCTTTTCGGGGATGGCGGGATCACGGTCATGGGTGCGAATATCCTTAACATGGGAATAATAGGGGGATTCATGGGTTATTATTCGTTTATCGGTTTTAGCAAACTCAAATTAAAGCATCCGATCGCAATGTTCGCAGGTGCCTGGATAAGCATGATCCTGCCTGCGATCGCGCTTTCCTTTGAACTGTGGCTTGCAGGCACGTTTCCACTCAAGCAGGGCGTTCTTCTAATGGGGTTATTCCAGGGCATTGCGGGAATTGGTGAGGGATTTATAACAATAATTGTATTTAGCGCAATAATAAAATCCAGGCCTGATATAGTAAACCAGGATTCATATAAGAAAGAAAGTACAGCCAGTGTCGTAGCTATTGGTATTATCGCTTTATTGGGACTTGCCCTGGCTGCTCCTTTCCTTGCCTCAGGGGATCCTGATGGGCTTGAACGAACAGCAGGCATCGTTATAAAAGAAAATCTGGGAAGTAGCATGACAATCTTATTTTCAGACTATTCGATACCGGGTATGGGAAAAGCCGGTGAAGTGGGCGCTATCCTTGTTGGATTGGTTTTTATATCGATATTGTGGTTCACAATTACGAGAGTCGTAAAAAAAGGATAACATGAATATAATTGAAACAAGGGATCTAACTCATATATACAGGGGGAAGATAAAAGGTCTTGACGGTATTAATTTTAAAGCCAAACCAGGAGAGCGCATAGCAATAATCGGAGCAAACGGTGCAGGTAAGTCCACACTGTTCAAACATTTTAACGGGATACTAAAACCATCAGGTGGCGAGATCCTGATAAAAGGAAAGCCGATAAGCAACGATAATATCATCGAGGTCAGGAAGACCGTGGGCCTTGTGTTCCAGGATCCAGATGACCAGATATTTGCTCCCACCGTGAAACAGGATGTTGCATTTGGGCCTATGAACCTTGGTTTAAGTATGGAAGAGATAGAAAAGCGGGTAAGTGAATCACTTGAGACCGTAAGACTTACTGGTTTTGAAGAGAGAGCACCGCATCACCTCAGCACAGGAGAGAAAAAGAAGGTTGCTATCGCAGGTATTCTTGCCATGAGACCCGAAGTACTTGTACTTGACGAACCGACAGCAGGCCTGGATCCAGGAGGGGCCATGCGCTTAATAAAGCTTATCAATGGCATGAACAGGTATCTGGGAATAACAACTATCGTATCAACCCATGAAGTTGACATTGTACCAATGCTTGCTGACAGGGTTTGCATAATGTCCATGGGTAAGATCATAGGCGATGGAACTCCTCTTGAGATCTTCTCATCCCCTGATCTTATAAAGAAGACCCATCTTCGTCTCCCCATGGTGGCACAGCTTCTTGAGATGCTCCAGGAAGAAGGCGTTCCTGTGGGAGTTAAATTCACCCTTGAAGAAGCAAGGGATGAATTGTTAAGGATAGTGAAGTAGCATGCACATTTCCCTTACGGAACTTGAGCGTGAAACATATAAGAAATCACCAATACATGGTATTGATGGAAGGATCAAGATACTCGTTACACTCATGATAACAGTTTATGCAGTGTCTCTTGGACGTCTGGACCCTCTTGATCTGTCAAAGCTTGCGATCCTGGAAGTATATCTCCTGATCCTTATGCTTTTTTCAAAACTTGAAATATCACATATCGTTGCAAGATTTTCGATAGCTATCCCTTTTGGTCTTGGCATCTCGATCCTTCAGCCTTTTATAAAACAGCCGTTCATGCAGGATTTTTCCATTCTTTATATTATGCCCATGGGCATTGAAATCACACGTGAAGGCCTGTTATATGGGGCCATATTATTTTCTAAATTCATCGTATGCATAAGTTCATTGATCCTTCTTTCATCCACAACTCCCATGAGCGAACTTGTAGCATCTGCCAGGCGTCTTGGGCTTCCAAAGGTAATGGCACTATTGTTCACTATGATGGTACGCTATCTATTTGTATTCTGGTATATGCTGGGAAGGATACGAACCGCGCAGAAAACCCGATGTTTTGAAATATGGAATAAGAAGATCCCGCGAAAGTGGATACTTGAACAGATTGGTTTTACCATCAGTTCATTATTCATACGTTCATATGAGCAGGGGGAAAGGACATACCAGAGTATGTTATGCAGAGGTTACAATGTTGACACAAGCGTTTATATAGGCAGGAAAAAACTTCATGTTGCAGATATTATCCTTTTAGTTGTCACTTTGATAATTATAACTATCGTGCATTTGATGATTTCTTGATCGTTTAATTATCTGATACCTTTTCAAAAAAAAAAGTTTTTCAAATGGCTTCAGTAAGATTGAAATAGAATAATATCAGAATGTAGCAATGGAGGAAAACAATGACTGAACGAAAATATATGATTGAATCCAGAAGGTATGTAGATTGTGATGGGAAAACAACATTTGACCGGTGGATCACAAGTTCAAATATAATTGAAATAAAACATAGTGAGCAATATCTTGTATTTTTCCCGCTTGAAGGCGAAAATGCCGGGAAGAAACATTATATCCCGTTCTCAAATATTCATATCGTAAGGGAAATATAAAATAATATTTTATAAAAGCAGACACGGAAAAACTTATCCGTGTTTTTATTTAAAATTTACTCATATCCAGGAATTGCTTTTCTTTTATAATCAAACAATAAGAGTTCCATCTATTTTGGTCAATTCCTTGAAATCTGACATAAGCATTTTTGTGACCTTACCGGGTTTTCCGTCTGCGATGGATCGACCGTCGATCTTAGTTATGGGTGCGATCTCAGCAGCTGTCCCTGTAACGAACACTTCATCGGCAGTATACATATCGAACATACCCATATTCGTTTCATTAACTTCTATTCCTTTTTTTCTAGCAAGTTCTATCGCTGCCGCCCTTGTGATCCCGCGAAGGTTGTTCAGGGTCGGGGGAGTGATGATACGGCCATTCTTGATAACGAATATATTGTCCCCTGAACCTTCAGAAACATTTCCATGCACATCGAACATGATCGCTTCATCCCCGCCTTTTGCATTTGCTTCGATCTTTGCCAGTATGTTATTCAGGTAATTTAATGATTTTATATTGGGCGGCATTGCTTCAGGCGCATTTCTGCGAACGCCGACTGTAATAGCGGTAAGCCCTTTTTCATAAAGGTCTCCGTACATTGCACCCCATTCCTGAGTAATGATGAAAATATTTGGCATTGGACATTTCCTTGGATCAAGCCCCAGATCCCCGTCACCCCTTGAAACGATGGGGCGTATATAGGCATCCTTCAGGTTGTTTTTCTTTAATGTTTCGATAATGGCTTTTTTCATTTCGTCTCTTGAAAGAGGTATCTTAAGATCGATCGCTTTTGCTGAATCATATAGCCTTTCAAGATGGTCATCTAACCTGAAAATACGTCCATTGTATGCTCTTATTCCCTCAAAAACTCCATCTCCATATAAGAAACCATGGTCAAATATAGATGTTCTTGCCTCCTGTTTTGGCACAAATTTCCCGTTGAAATAAATTACTAGATCCATGTAAATCCCAGTCACATAGGGAAACTCTTAGATATATGCGTTTGCATAGTCATAATAAGTGTATAATGAGGCTTGACTCACATCTGGTAGAAATTGGCAATCTTGGCTCCCGGGGCAGGGCTAAACGGGCAATTATGGAAGGGCATGTCAGGGTAAATAATAAGACAATAACAAAACCGTCTTTTGATGTTGGATATTCTGATAATATAGAAATATCGTCAGGCCTTGATAAACCTGCAGGCTACTGGAAACTAAAAGAAGTCCAGGAAAAGACAAATTTGATCCATAATGGAGATCATGTTCTTGATATTGGATCAAGTGCTGGTGGTTTCCTGTTATTTTCCAGCGAGATCGCATCTTGTGTGCATGGTATCGAGTTTAGTCAGGAGTTCAGGCCAGAACTTGAAAAGATCGCTTATGAGAATAAAAAGATCACGGTTGAATTTACCGATGTGTTCACCATGACCCCTGGAAAGGAAGTGTATGATGTACTACTCCTTGACATTACAGTAAGCCCTTTATCTTCCATAAAAGCGCTTGAGAATGTATTTCCTTTATTAAAAAAGGAAGGAAGAATGCTTCAGGTTTTGAAGCTACCAAAAAAAAATGAAATAGAGCCTATTCTTTCAAAGCTCATCTTGATGGGATTTAAGATCCAGCAAGTGTTAGAGGCAAAAAAACAGGAAGCATATGTCATAGCGAGGAAATTATAAATGAGTGAGTTCGATTTTGATCTGGATAACATCATTGATATCATTAAGTCAAAAAACTATAAGATTATCGGGCTCCAGTTTCCAGAAGGTTTTAAAAGAAAAGCGGTTAACATTGCATATGATATAGAAAAAGGAACGGGTGCAAGCGTTATTATTTCAGGCAATCCCTGTTTTGGAGCATGCGATATCGATACAAATCTTGCGGGAAATGTTGACATCATGTTCCATTTCGGGCATTCAAAGATGGGAAGATTTGATAATGTTGTGTTTATCGAAGCCAGATCCAATGCTAACATCCTGCCATGTATCAGGACAGCTCTTCCACTCTTGAGTACCGGCGACATCGGACTCATAACCACTGTGCAGCATGCCCATAAATTACATGAAGTCATAAAATTCCTTAAAGAAAAGGGCATAGAAGCAACCGCTGAAAAAGGAGATATGAGAGTAAGCTATCCAGGGCAGATACTTGGATGTAATTTCACGGCAGCGAATATTGATCGAGAAGAATATCTCTACATCGGAAGTGGAATATTCCATCCTCTGGGGGTGGCAATCGCAACGGGAAAAAAAGTAATTGCCGCTGACCCTTATTTAAATACTGCTGCTGAAATCTTGACGGAAAAATTCCTGAGAAAGCGAGGTGGATACATGGCAAAAGCGATAAACTCAGAGGTCTTTGGCATAATTGTTTCCACAAAAAGTGGCCAGAACCGTATAGAGCTTGCGAACAGGCTTGCAGGGATGGCAAGAGAGCGCAAAAAAAAAGCTCATCTTATTATGATGGATCTTATAACGCCTGATCAATTGATCGCCTTCAAAGTCGATGCTTATGTCAATACAGCATGTCCCAGGATCACTATTGATGATGCCGAAAGATTTCATGTTCCCATCCTCACTCCGCGTGAATTTGAAGTTGTTTTGGGTGAGAGAAAATGGGATGACTTGAAAATGGACGAGATACTTGAAAATGACGTAAAAGAGTAAATCCAGTTAACCAACTATTCGGATCGAATGAAACCCATTATCCTGGGAAATGCAACTATTTTAAATTTATTATTCACTAAATAAAGCTCTTCAATTTTTTTACCAGCGAATCCCTTTTTCAATAGCTCCGCTCTCTCCTTCGATGTTTCTAACATTTTATATCCATTAACTGACTATACTAATTACCCGTTTTTCCTCGAGCACTCAAATAAAACAACATATTAATAAATATTTCTCCCCTGAACATCTAATCATATAATTAATTACTTTAAAGAATATTATATAAAGTATCCCTTTTTGCCACCATGCGCCCTATTTTCTTTGCAATATGGACAAATTCATCCACACTCTTGCTGTGAAAAGGCACACCTGCTGCTCGTACCACATTTTCTTCGATCATTGTTCCTCCAAGGTCGTTCGCACCATAATATAAGGCCATTTGCGCCACATCTATGCCCTGGGTCACCCAGGATGCCTGTATGTTCTTTATTGAGCCATTCAGGAGTATCCTCGACAATGCCACCATCTTGAGATAATCTATCCCTGTTGAGTTGCCCTTAAGTAAAGTATTTTCAGACTGGAATGACCATGGTATGAAAGCAGTAAATCCATGATATTTTTCCTGCATGTCTCGAATTCTGATTATATGTCTGACCCTTTCTTCCAATGTCTCCTCATGCCCGAATACCATTGTTGCAGTTGTCGGTATCCCCAGGGAATGGGCTGTAAGCATGACCTCTCCCCATTTTTTCCATCCGATCTTTTCGGGTGATATAGAACCCCTAACTCTGTCATCAAGGATCTCGGCCCCACCGCCTGGTATGGAATCAAGACCTGACTCTTGAAGACGCGATATCGTTTCTTTTAGACTTGCTCCATATAATTTTGAGATATGCACGATCTCAGGCGGTGAGAAAGCATGCATCTGCACTTTGAACTTTTTTTTGACTTCACTTAACATCTTTTCATAATATTCAATTGTAATATCAGGGTTCAATCCGCCCTGGATAAGTATCTGGGTAGCTCCCAATTTAACAGCCTCATCAACCTTCCCCAGTATCTCAGGAATGCTCAAAACATAAGCATCTTTTGCATCGGCTTCCCTGTAAAAAGCACAGAATTTACATTTTGAGGTGCAGACATTCGTATAATTTATATTGCGATCGATAACAAAGGTTACAGTGTCACCTGCGCTTCTTTTTCGCAAAGTATCTGCTGCAGAGCCTAACAAATTAAGATCATTACATTCCAGGATCTTTATTCCATCATCAACATCAAGCGATCCATTATTCAATGCCCTGTTAAGAATTTCGATTATTTCAGGATCATCCCCGAAGTTCTTGATCAGATCAAAATTTGTCATCCTGCGAATAGCTCCTCTTGAATTTCAAAGCAAGTTCTGCCTTCATAAGTTCCCTGCCCAGATAAGCGGCGTGGTCAAGTCGTGAAATAAGCCCACACTCAATAATAGTATCGAGGATATCCTTTGCGTTTGAACCTGCAATAACATTGTTGATCGAATCGGTCTTCATATTATTATTTCGCACCATTATTTTTCCAGGATATAACTTGCCATTTCGAACCTCATGATCAGTAAGTTCTATCTTGAAGCATCCGGAAGGATCAAGATGCCATTTATCACTGCCTCTGGCCTCTATAAAAGCATCCGGGAGTTTCCCATATTCCCGCCGCCTTTTCTCCTTTATTTCCAGCATATCGATCCCCAGGTCTTTAGGGGCGCTTCCTCTGTCCCTGGCAAGCATCATCATAGTCGAAGCTGTCCTTAATTCTGAAACGCTGCCGCAGGCTTTCTGACTGAATTCAGGAGTAAATAAGATATTTGCGTCAAACTCCATTGCGATCCCTGCAAGAATGGAATTTACTCCGATAGTATCAGCATCGATGAGTTCAGTTACATTCCCAACCCCAAAAAAAAGTGGGGTGTTTTTGTCTCGTTCCCTGAATTCACAGTATCTGCTTATGGAACTTGAAAGACCATGACCAGCTGGTTCAAGCACAGGATCGGCGATTATATTTTTTATACCGCAACTTCGGGCTAATTCCATATTATTGAACAGACTTTCAAGATCATCTGATCGATCCGGGATTATGACAGGGATCGTGGAGTTCTTATTGAGTTTGTCTTTAACATTTTCGATATTTTTTGAGTTAATACTAAGGACAATGTCAATTCCAGCATCCACAGCTGCATTTAGCAGATCAGGTTCAAGGGTATCAACACTTATCGGGATATCTGTCACAGACCTTGCGATATTGACGGCATTCATAACTCCCGTCCTGGAAGTATCAAGTGACATTCCAAGATCAATAATATCTGCGCCGCTTTCCACATAATAAATTAACTTATTCACAAGGTCGTTCTTTTCAAGATTCCCGGAATTCACGATTTCAGCCATTACTTTCATGCGGGAATTACCGCCTATTTTTACTGATCCTGTGATCATTGATGAGATCGCAATTTTTTCAAGTTCGATTACTCTGTCTACCGCGTTTGAACGCTTTCTTTGGGTTAAAAGTTCACATGCCGGGATCTTCGTTGAAAATTCCAGGCTGCCTGCGAACGATATTACAAAACCAAGATCAACAGCATGCTTGGGTCCAAGTCTTATCGAAATCCCGAGCTCTTTTTCAAGTCCTGAAAAATCATTTCCCGTCATGCCTGGAACGAAAATAAGGTCATATTTATTTCCAGACAAAGATCTTCTAAGAAGTGCGGGAGTTGTAAATGCCGCTACCTCTATATTAAGAACAAGAACATCTGCTTTATCCTGAACTGATCTTCTTACATTATCTTCTGCAAGTTTCCCTGTGACTACAAGGATCTTCATTTATTCATATCAACCCAGCAACTTCAATCTATAAATATTCCAGATCCCGTCAGAAATAAATCCGACAGCTATTGCCCCCAGGAAAAGCCCCATGAGTCTTGTCATTACCATTATTCCGGTCATTCCCACTACTCTTGAAAAATAATCCGAGAACCTGAAAATGAGGAAAGTAATTACAAATGTTAAAAGAATTGCGGCAATTACGAGCAAATTAACAGTATTTGGGTTTATGGCAAATTCATCCGATCCTTTTTGAACATATAAAATAATTGTGGTTATTGCTCCAGGTCCTGTAAGCATGGGCATAGCCATGGGGAATATGGACACATTTTCCCTCTGGACAGCATCAGATAATTCCTCGGATGTAATGCTCTCTCTTGTAGTTCTTGCAAAAAGCATATCTACGGCAACAAGGAAAAGCAATATGCCGCCAGCCACTCGAAGGGAGTCCACAGTTATACTGAAAAAATCAAGTATGAAAATCCCTGATATGGAAAATAGTATCGCAATGACACAGGCGATTATTGATGAACGCTCTGCCACATAAATCCTGTCTTCTGTTTTCATACGGGATGTTATCGAAATAAAAGCCATTACTCCGCTGACAGGGTTTACGATCGAAAAGATCGCGGAAAAAACTGAAACAAAGAAGGTAAGGTCAGATGGCATTGTTATAAGATTTCTTTAAAAGCTATTGAATCTTTCTGAAATATTGAAGGATTTCTTTTCAACTTATATTACTGTTATCCGACCATGTGGCATCGAAGGATGGAGGTCACATGAATATTCAAATATACCAATTTCATTGAATGTATAATTCCAGGAATCCTTTTTGTTAAGTGGAGGAGACTTAGAACCATTGACATTCACAACATAAAGACCACTATCCTGATTAGTCCATTTCACTGCCGTACCTTTTACGATTTCATATTCAGGAGGATTGAATTCCGTTCCTTTTATAATAACATAGACTGTTTGATGGTCTGGAAGGGGAAATGCCTTTACTGTTGTCTGCACAGGAACTGGCGCTGTGGTCTTGACTACAGGAACCTGTTCGGAATCTTCATCGATACATCCTGAAATGGGAATGACCAGGATAAAAACTAACAATAATACGACCCTTCGACTGTCCATTAGTTTTAATATTCGTACAGTATCACTTATAATTATCGAAAAATCTTAATGATACATCTCCCACGATCCCGCACTCTTTCGCATACTTGAAATAAAGTTCAAGACTCTCTACACTCTCTTTATCCAGATCATAATTTAATGTATGCAGGTAATCTTTCATGAAACTGCAGTCTATGTTTTTTTGTTTTCCTATGGAATTAGCGATCTGTCCTATATGGTTATATGCGTAATTTTTTGAACTCTTCAGTTTTTCTAGTGCATATCTCACTTTATCCGGATGCTTCGTTGCATATTTTTTCCCCACTACCCAGAGAGCATAAACCATTTTTTTTCCTGTCAAACTTTTCCAGACATTTCCAAGGTCAGCGACGATCTGGTATTTTCCTATGGCATGGATGGCGCTGTCCCCGATCAAAAGAGCTGCATCTCCCTGTTTTAGCATCCTGTCAATATCTGTCCCCGGACATTGCCTTATATTCACATTTATCCCTTTTATCCATAATATTATCTTGATAAGAGTTGCAGAACTTGCTGTGGTCTCAGGAATGCATAGCGTTTTTCCTTCAAAATCGGAAAGGTCTAATTTTCCTTTCGAACATATCAGTACGCTCTTTGTAAAATCATTTGAGGTTATCGATAGGCCAGGCAGTATGAGAAGATCATTGCGTTTCGCATACATGATCGAAGAAATAGGGCTTATGTCTAATTCATCATTTGAGAGCATTCGAGCAAGTTCAACTGGATGAGCTTCTTTGATTTCGATATTATTTGAGTCTACTTTTCCATTTTCCAGGGCATAATAAGGAAAATCACAATTGGCAAAAGCGATCTTTCCAAGACGGATCATATTTTAGAGGTTAAATGTCAGCAATGCATAATAGATTATTGGAATAAAATCCATCTGCAAAAAAAAAGACAAACTCAACCACATCTTTTATAACACTTGAAAGACATTTGAAGGTACGGAGGCGGAAAGTGATGTTAGATTACACAAAAGAAACAAAACTAAACGTAAAATCCGCTGTCGAGAAGCTGACAGAAGACCTGAAAGCGAACAAATGGGGCGTTTTGAGTGTCATTGATGTAAAAAAGATCATGGCAGAAAAGTTAAATATTGAATCTGACGATTATATAATTCTTGATGTTTGCAGTCCTGGTCTTGCACATCAGGGACTTTCGATAAATAAACAGATCGGGATGATCCTTCCCTGCAAGATAATCGTTTATTCCGATAAAGGAAAAACAAAGATATCACTATATAAACCAACCGTGGCTTTAAGCACGGCAAGTTCACTTCCTGGTTATGATAAGCTCAGCAAACTTGCCAGGGAAGCAGAAGAAGGTCTTGTAAAAGTAATTGACCTTCAATAGAGGTTAAATTGCAAATAATTGAAATAATGGAAAAAACGTTTGAATCAGAATCCAATGATATTGCATTATATCTGGCAATGTCAAAAAAGGCAGATGAAGAGGGACATCTTGAGATCGCGAATTATTTATTTGACGTCGCAATGGAAGAAGCATCCCACGCGGTCCAATTTGCATCTCTGTTAGGAAAGGTAAAGGACACAAAGACAAATCTCGTCAATATGCTTGCAGGTGAGATGAAAGCAGAAAAGGATAAAGCTCGCGCTGCAAAAATAGCTTTTACTGAAGGAAATGATGAAGCTTTCCAGTTTTTTGAAGAATCTTTAAAAGATGAGACCAAACATAAAGAAGGGATCAAGAATATTTTATCCAGATTACAGGAAAATGATTAAATCAACTTTAAACAAATATAATACAGGAGAATAAACATGGAACCAAAAAAAGTAATGGACAGTATTGAAGGCAAGATGGGATTTACCCCCGAGATCATGAACATGATGAGTGAAATGAATCCGGAAATGTTCCAGCATTATAAGAAATGCGATGACGGCATCCAGGAAGATGGAGCCCTTTCCGGAAAAGTAAAAGTCCTGATGGCACTTGCAATAATGGCATCACAAAGATGTGAAGCATGCTGTGAATCACAGATGAGAAGTGCCCTTAACCATGGTGCGACAAAAGAAGAAATAATGGAAACAATGAATGTAATTTTTATAACTTCCGGTGCCCCTGGAGTTGCAATATGCAGGAAAGCCCTTAAAATGATCGATGGAAATGAAGAACAGTGCGGTCATGGGGGCGGTCATGGTCATGGCTGCATGGGCGGAAAAAGAAAATAATAACTGCTGAAAAATAAAATTGGAGAATACAATGAGCCAGAAAATAATAGATGCATTGAATAAAGACAGGGAAGGCGAATTGGCCGCGATCATACAGTATATGAAACACCATTATGAGGGAGAAGGAATGGAAAGCCCGGCTATCCTTGAGATCTTTAAATCAACAGCAAAGGATGAGATGGGACATGCTGAGAAGCTCGGTGAACGCATCGTCTATCTTGGCGGTACCCCGGTAAAGAAACCTGAACCTATCGTTGAAGGCGGAGATCTTAAGAAAATGATTCAGGACGACCTGGCAAAAGAGAATGCGGCCATCAAGCAATACAAAGAACACATCAAGCTTGCCATCGAGGAAAATGACCCCACGACCAGGCTTATGCTTGAGGAAATTCTTTCGGATGAAGAAGGTCACGCTGATACCTGGGAAAACACACTTTCAATAAAGAAATAGATATGTTCGGAAGGGAGACGCAATTAGTGGACTGCAGGGAGACCATGGGCATGGGCAGAGGCGGAGGTCTTGCCCAGCGCGGTACCCTGTCAGAAGCCGCAAGACCTGATGTTGTTGCTATAGCAATGACGCCAGGAAGAAGACATATCACAAAACCAGTCTGTGAGATCACACAGGGCCTGCGCAGGGAAAGCATACAGGTAAGCGTATTAGTTCTTGAAGCAGGCGCCGGCATTCCGATGGATGATGTGGGAGCCTCCAATATCTCAAAAGGATATGGGGCGAATTTCGGGATAACCGCAAAAGAGATCGAACAGATAGCCCGGCATAAGATCGTTCTATTGAATATGGGAAATGTAAATTCTCATATCATTTCAAAAACCAAGAAGATGTTAAAATATATTAACATCCCCGCGGTCGTTGCCTGTGAATATCCAATTGATTTTGAGGATTTCGCAAAATCCGGTATAAAAACTAAATTCGTAAAGCCCAGGAATCCAGAAACAGAAGGCACTGTAGTTGGTATCGTAAGCGGTATAACACGCGGTGAGACCTGTTCCAGGATCAAATTAAATGAACTGGCAAAAGTCATACGCCAGATCCTGAGTGAAAAAATAGAATCGATACATGCGGTCAGAAGCGATCTGTTAATAAATGAAGGATTAATGGCAAGTGAAGGAGAATGAAAACAATATGAAATGTTATGTTTGCGCTAAAATGGGAAAAGATACTGATGCAGTGGCAGCATGTATCGTATGTGGAATGGGCGTTTGCATGGAACATGCGAACTATGAGGAAACACCTGTCTGGAAAGGAGATTATCCTGTAAGACTTGAAAAAGATGTGGAGAACCTGAAACGAATAATGTGCCCCCCATGTCATGAAGCCCTTAAGGAGAACTGGTGATACTATGTTGAGATGTTATGATTGCGCTGTAAGCAACGCAAAAAAAGAGGCAGTTTCCCTGTGTATAATGTGCGGCAAAGGATTGTGCATGGATCACGCAAAAAGGGTAGATCTTCCAATATGGGAAGGAGGCTTTCCTGTACCTGTGAAAATGCTTAAGAAAGGTCTTCCAAGATTCTTATGCGATGACTGTGCAACTATTGTTATTCCCGGAGGCAGTGACTGAACGGGATGTTCGAGGTCAGGTTCCATGGCAGAGGCGGTCAGGGTGCGGTCATGGCTGCCCAGACTCTCGCAGAGGCTGCAGTAAATGAAGATAATTATGCTGTAGCCTTTCCTTTTTTTGGCGCTGAACGCCGTGGTGCGCCTGTCCTTGCATTTACGCGGATAGATGCAAAAAAAATATACAGTAAAACGCAGGTCTATGCACCTGATTGTGTGATAGTGCTTGACGATTCTCTTCTTGATACCATAGATGTCGTTTCAGGATTAAAACCAGACGGCATGGTAATTATTAATTCAAAAGAAGATCCGGATGACATTGACCTCGGGATAAGCTTTCGAACAGCTACGGTCAATGCAACGTCCATAGCACTTGAAATACTTAAGGCCCCGATCACAAATACCGCGATCCTTGGAGCATTTGCAAAGGCCACCGGACTTATTACTATCGAATCCCTGGAAAGCTCTATTAAGGAGAAATTTGGCGGGAAGCTGGGTGAAAGGGCAGGGGAGCGAAATGCCCTTGCTGCAAGGATGGCTTATGAAAAGACCATTATAGGGACAAGCAGGGGAATTAAAAAACTTGAGTCAAAAAAACAATGGCTGCCTGCGTACCAGGATATTCCGATAGGTGGCGCTCTTATTGAAGGTAAAACACAAGCTGGTCTTATAGGTCCTGGCAGTTTTATTGAAAATAAAGTTTCTGGCTGGGCGACATTTCGTCCTTTGAGGAATAAAGAAAAGTGTACGATGTGTCTTCTGTGCTGGTTCTATTGCCCTGAAGGAACAATTATCAGGATATCTGACCGGGGCGACCTGATGACAAATTATGATTACTGCAAGGGATGTGGCATATGCGCCAATGAATGCCCTGTCGATGCTATAAAAATGACGAGGGCGCGATCATGAAGAAAGTAATAACTGGTGATCATGCCGTTGCGATCGGGGCAAAACTGTGCCGCGTTGACGTCGTGCCAGCCTTTCCTATAACCCCCCAGACGCTCATAATAGAACATATCGCTGATTTTGTAAATAACGGGGAACTGGATACAAAATTCCTTACCATGGAATCTGAGCACAGCGTCATGAGCGCAGCAGCCGGAGCATCAGCCGCAGGTGCAAGGGTTTTTACTGCAACCTCTTCCCAGGGACTGGCATTCATGCATGAGATGCTTTATGCTATAGCTCCCCTTCGTCTTCCTGTGGTAATGGCAAATGCCAGCCGCACTCTTGGAGGTCCTCCAGGCATCTGGTGTGAGTATAATGATTCAATGGGCGCTCGCGATTCCGGGTGGCTGCAGCTCTATGTAGAAGATAACCAGGAAGCTCTTGACATGATAATCCAGTCTTTCAGGATCGCTGAGGATAAACGTGTACTTTTACCTGTTATGCCCTGTCTTGATGGTTTTGTGCTTACGCATACAGTTGAACCAGTTGATATCCCGTCCCAGGAGGATGTTGATTCGTTACTTGCACCTTACGAACCTGATATTGTTCTTGATCCAGAAAGACCAGCCATGATCGGGACGTTTATGCCTGCTGAGTATATTATGGAATTGCGAAGGCAGACAGTCGGGGCTTTTGAGTGTGCAAAAGATGTGATCAGGGAAGTAAATACTGAATTTGCGCAAAAATTCGGGAGGGATTACGGCGGTCTTGTGGACACCTACAGGATGGATGACGCAAAGATCGCGCTTATAACAATGGGGACAGTAACAAGTACCTCCCGTGAAGTCGTGGATGAACTGCGGCAGAAGGGTGAAAAAGTAGGCATTATAAAACTTCGGTTTTTCAGGCCGTTCCCTTGCGAGGATCTGAAAAAATTAGCTTCAAACCTTGACGCTCTTGGTGTTTTTGACCGCTCGATATCATATCATGGAGGCGGCCCGGTCTATAATGAGGTCAGATCAGCGCTTTTTGGCATGACGATACCTGTAATAAACCATCTAGCAGGACTTGGGGGGCGGGATGTTACAGAAGAACAGATATTCAAGATGTTCGAATTGACCTCCAGGGCTGCAAAAGGTGAAAAAGTAAAAGAGGTAAACTGGCACAACACACGGGGTGAAACAGTATGATAAAGATAAAAGAACTTTCTGATGTTAATCTATTCACATCAGGCCACACTGCATGTCCGGGTTGCGGGGTGGCACTTTCTATCAGGAACGCGATAAGAGTTCTCGGGAAAGATACGGCTGTTTATGTGCCGGCCAGCTGCGCTGTAGTGTTTGGGACAACTTTTCCGTATGGCGCCTGGAAAGTCCCCTTCTTCCATACTGCTTTTGAAAATACCGGCGCATGTCTAACCGGGATGCAGGCAGCTTTTGAAAAGAAAGGGAAAAAAGTGACAGTTGTTGGATTTGCCGGAGATGGCGGAACATATGACATTGGACTTCAGAGCATGTCAGGGGCAGCAGAGCGAAACGAAGATGTCATATATATCTGCCTTGATAATGAAGCCTATATGAACACAGGTATCCAGAGAAGCGGAGGGACTCCATTTGGCGCATGGACAACGACCACACCTGTGGGTTCAAAGATCCAGGGGAATCAGCGGTTCAAGAAAAACCTGGGGGATATCGTCGTTGCTCATGAAGTTCCTTATTATGCGACACTTTCGATAGGCCATCCTCTTGATTTCATACGAAAGGTCGAGAAAGCGAAAAATATGAAAGGATTCCGTTTCCTGCATATGTTCACCCCATGCATCCCGGGCTGGAAGATGGATCCTTCAAAAACAGTCGAGGTCACAAAAAGAGCAGTTGAAAGCGGGATGTGGACGCTTTATGAAGTAGAGAATGGGGAAAAGAAGGTCACTTACAAACCAGGCAAGATGAGATCCGTGAAGGATTATCTCAATATGCAGGGACGGTTCAGGCATATGAGCGAGGAAGATGTAAATAAGCTCCAGATGTGGGTATGCAAAAAATGGAACCTCCATTACCGCGAAAAAGGCGCGCCCGACGTCTGCGAAATTGCGCCCCACGATGAACGTCATGCTATCACTGAAGAACACAGGGAGATGCACGGACCATGACAATGAATATTAAACCAAAGCTTTACACGTTAAGCACATGCGTTCATTGCAGCGCAGCGAAACGATTTTTGAAAGAGAATAATATCGAATACGATTATGTGGATGTTGATAAATTAGAGGGAACCGAAAGAGAGGATGTTCTATCGCAAATGCTGGAGGAAAGCGATAGCAGGAGATTTCCCACGATCATCATTGGAAAAAAAGTTATTATAGGGTTCCATGAAGATAAAATGAAAGAGGCTCTTGGCTTATGAGAACAATAGAAGAGATGTATGATTCAATGAAGAAAATAGCCCGGGAGGAAGGCTATAAATTCAATCCGGATAAGCTTGAAATACAGGACATCCTTCAGGGAATGTGGGACAATGAACAAAGATATGGTTATCCGTCTTGTCCCTGCCGCCTCTCAAGCGGAACACTTTCTAAGGATATGGATATCATCTGCCCGTGCAATTACCGTGACGCTGATCTGGCCGAATTCGGATGCTGCCTGTGCACGCTGTATGTAAATGATGAATGGATCTCAGGGAGAAAGCCCCATGAGCCAGTGCCAGAGAGGCGGCCCCGGGAATATTCCATAAAGGGTTATCCAGCGATCAATGAACAGAAAGGAGCAGGAGGTGGAGAAATGGTAGAAGTTTACAGATGCCAGGTATGCGGGTATCTATGCGCACGAGACGAGGCGCCTGATCTATGTCCTATATGCAGGGCAAAGAAAGAGCGATTCGAGAAGTTCAGGATGAAATGAAGAGATAGGTTTTATACAGTAGTTATTTTTTTACATGCGTGTGATGATTACAATTATAATTATATAGTTCGTGATCGATAAATATATATCTTAATATTGCGTATTAAATCTAGTATCATTAATAGTGATATAACAATTTGAAAATTGGAAATACCGGAGTGAAAAACTTGAATATGGATGAAACGGATAAAGAAAATTTCACAAATTCAGTTGAATTACGAAAGAACAATTTTATGAGAGTGAGCAGGCGATCATTCTTAAAGATGGGGGCTCTGACAGCAGGGGCGTTATCATTGGGTAGCCTCAGGATGATAGACGAAGCTCTTGCTTCCACCCAGGTTCCACAAACACCCTTATTGGCAACAACTATCCCCAAGTATGTTGATCCGCTGCCTGTTTTTGGGCCAGCCGGTGGAATAACAGTTCCTGGGTTTACTGGACAACCAGGGAGTTTTCCATTTAATGTTCCCAGGGTGTCAGCACCCTCTATTAATGTTTCAATGGAGATCCATAAACAGCAGGTACTTTCGACAGGAACTCCCCTGGCTGCTGGAGCTGCTAATTTGACAAATCTCTGGGCATATAATATCAATAATGTCAAATTTTATCCAGCAAGGACAGTTGAAGTAACCAAAGGCACTCCAACTCAGATGATCTATGACAATAAATTAAATGCTGATCTGTATAAAACCCTGACAGTGGACCAGACATTACATAGAGCGGATACTGATGGAAATGGAATGACTATGCTACCATATTCTGGATCATATGTACCAACAGTAGTCCACCTGCATGGTGGAGAAGTCCCTGCAACGATCGATGGAGGACCAGATGCATGGTTTACAAATCAACCATTAGACCCAGTGACAGGGGTACCTGTACCTGCTCCCCACCCACAGGGTCCATCGTATTATTCAGATCCAGGTGCTTCCGCTACCGGAGCTACATATACATATCCCAATGTCCAGGAAAGTACAACACTTTTCTTCCATGACCATGCCCTTGGAGCAACACGTCTTAATGTTCATGCAGGTTTGGCAGCATTCTATTTTATAAGAGATAACCTCGAAGCAGCAGTAGCTCCGCCATTACCGACCGGACCATATGAAATTGAGATAGCGATTCAGGACAGGATGTTTGACGATAAGGGACAGTTACTTTTCCCCGATGTTGGCGTAAACCCGGAACATCCATTCTGGGTACCTGAATTCTTCGGTGATGCCATTGTTGTGAATGGAAAGACATGGCCCTATTTGAATGTTGAACCAAGAAGATATCGATTGAGATTCGTCAATGGATCGAATGCCCGCTTCTATAATCTCAGGTCAAAAGTAGATTTCTGGCAGATCGGTACTGACGGCGGTCTCCTTGACTTCCCGGTAAAGGTTAACAATCTCCTTCTTGCTCCCGGTGAACGAGCGGACGTGATTGTTGATTTCTTCAAATTATCAGACCAGACTAAAATAATTAAAGTCGTTGTAAATAATAATGCTGCAACACCCTATCCTGCAGGATTACCTGTGGTAAGAGGTACAACAGACCAGATTTTGGAGTTTAGAATTGGAACTGCACCCAAGAAAGTCCCAGCAAATTGGGATACTACTTTCGATCCCTCAAAGAAAACTGCACTGAGAACAGGTACAAATGTGATCGTCAGGCTCGTGAACCCAACGACAGGGGTACTTACTCCAGGTGTTGTTCCTACAGTAAAGAGATCCCTTACCTTGAATGAATGGCTGAACCCGCTATCACCAGGTGGTATACCCATGCCTCTTGAGATGTTGCTCAATAACACCAAATGGGATGGAATGCAATATGATACAAGAAATACACCTGCGACTTTGATTGGTCTATTGCCAGGTTCGACACAGATCAATCCCGGACCAAATCCAGGACCTTATAGTACTGAAAATGTAACAGAAGGTACCACAGAAATATGGGAGATCGTAAATCTCACCGTTGATGCTCACCCGATGCATCTGCACCTTGTACAGTTCCAGCTCATGAACAGACAGGTATTGGATGCTGTGGGCTATCAGGCAGCTTATGACGCAGCTTTCGCCGCTAAAGTTCTAGGCGCAACAGCTTGGATCCCTGAATACGGTCCACCCAATGCTTATGGAACACCAAACGCTGATGGTTATATAGGTGGAAATCCAGCAGTCTCACCATTCTTGAACACTGCCGGAGTGGCCAGTCCGATACTGCCACCAAACCAGAACGAAAGAGGATGGAAGGATACTGTGGTTTGTCTCCCCGGTCAGGTCACACGCATTGCACTGCGCTTTGCACCACTTGATAAACCGATCGCTGGTCCGAACCTGTACTATCCATTCAATCCAAGCCCAGCAGGAAGCCATGGATATGTCTGGCACTGCCATATCATTGACCATGAGGACAATGAGATGATGAGACCGTACTTTGTGACACCGGCAACGACAGCAGCTCCGACTGTGGGTATAACCAACACACTCCCAGGCGGTGTGAATGTGGCCATCACTTTGACAGGTACCCCAACATATGCCCCTGGTTTGACCGGAACAATAGCATGGGCAGTAACTGATCCAGTTGGTGCAGCAGTTGTTGTAACATCCGGACTACTCAATACAGCATCGTTCACTCCATTGAGTGCTGGCACATACAATGTAACGGCAACAGTCACAGATAGCAGAGGAAATACTGGCACAACCACTATTAGTATTACAGTATAAACTCTTAGATCTGTATAGATCGTAAGTAAGGGCTGCAGTAGCAGCCCATATTTTTTTATATCAAAATGGCTCTTAATATTGGTGATTCAAAATGATCAATAAAAATTATAGTAATTTAATAGTTCTTGTTCTAGCTGTGTCTTTATTAATTATATCGGGCTGTGTAAATCCAACACCGCAGGGAACAGCCCAACCAACACCCACTGCCACCGCCCAAACTCAAACTCCGATCACATTAAATAATTATCTTGAAGAGGCGAAAAACAAAATCCATACCTTTGGCCCATCCAATTCCTCATCCTCAGCTTCAATATATATTTCATCAGGTCAAAAGATCGATCTTGCCGTCCCGTTGATGCTAGATGGAGATGGAAATCCCCTTAAGATGTTTGAAAATCCCACGATAACAGGTGATCTTAAGACCATGATCGTAAATACTGAATATGGCAAAGCCCTCAAGATAAACGGGACAGGTGGAGAAATTAAAATGACGCAGGATGAAGGTAATCCCGGAAGCCTGGATAATGAATCTCTGTTCCTGGGTGATTTCACAATATCTATGAGCAATAATACGGTCGTAGATCTGAATAATCCATTTACCTACCAGGTTATTACTTATTCAGGAAATGATGTCAAAGACCTGCGATTATTCTATAGCCGGTCTGGAGGACAGAGCGGAAAGATCGTATATGTGAGGACCGGGAACTTCAGCCAGCCGTCTGAGATATCAATAAGTCTTGGAAAAGGATGGCCGTATATAAATCTGTATGGGGATAATGTAGTTGTAAAGTGATAGAGATCCCATAGCAAAGAAATTTCCTGACAATAAACCTGGCTAGGGAGTTGTAGATAAATCAGGAGAATAACGTGGCATGACCATTCGTGTGGCACAGGATAGATATGGAACAGCAAAAAGGCATATTTCGCATATTTCAGAGTTTTTCCTGATCATACTCGTTCTTGTTGCGAATGTTCAGGCAGCCGATCTGATACTTGATCCCTCCATGGGTGATTCGCCGTCCGTAAGTGGAACCCTCAACGGCAGAGGCTGGTTGTGCGATTCCGGCCTTGCCCCAGCCGGGGATGCGATCGTAAGTGGCACAGGTATAGCAGGCACTGCCACGATCGACAGGTCAGGGATTTTAAGTGGCAGCTTTACTCTCCGCGGTGATGCTGGCCAGAGTATCAGGGTGACCGTAACTTCCAGTGCATCCTGTCCATCAGGAAGATCTCAGATCAGCCTGGAGGCCAGTTCAATTTTCACCTTTAATGCGCCAACCCTTATTCCCACTCGTTCCGTAACTCCTGCCCCTTCACCTGTGGCTACTCCCATACCAGCAGCAACATCTGAACCTCGAGTAATTACAACTGCAATACCTTCAAGGACGGCAAGTCCCACAATTGTACCTTCATCATCTCCCGCTCCTTCTCCTTCCGTTCCTTCAAGATCGGTCATGACATCCGATCAGGTAACTATCAGCATAATCGGTTGCAGCCCCTCTACCGGAAAAGTTCAGGCACGATTCGATCCCGTCAATGCAAAGCCTGGCTCGTCTTCATTCACGGTTCCTGCAGTTCAGGTTCCAGGACAAACCGGGTCATTTGCCATGGACGTATCCAAGATACAGGGCGAAACAGTTTATAAAGTTCTTGTCATCTCGCAAGATCCAGGATGTACATTGAGCGATACATCTCAGGCTTACTGGCTGCCGGGCAGGAAGCTAAATATCAACGCTGTCAGGGCAGGAAAGACCCAGCTATGGACAAATCCCTCAACTATAGCAAATGGTGAAATGCTAAACTGGATGAAGGAGATCACGATCGAAGGATATGCCAATGCCAAAAAAGTTCCTTTTAAAGTTGAAACAGAATTAAAAGGAGTACAGGCATTAAAATTGCAGGCTTCTTACTTCCCCATGCCAACAGATATCAACAATGATCCCATGTCACCGCAAGGTCTTATTACGACATGGGATATAGACCAGACCTGCGCTACATGCACGTTCACAGTGGACATATCAGATCTTTTACCGCCGCAACCCCAGGTCAAGAAAAGCTTTACCCAGAAAGGAATTGATTCAATCCAGGCATTTTTCAAGAGCATTGGCAATGGTGCAAAGACGACCGTGCAGTATGCAGGGAACCTGTTAAGTGGCGGGGCTAAGTCCGGTGAAATGACCAAAATTATCGAAGTAATTCCGTTAGGATCAACCAGGACATCTCTGGGAAACTATGTACAATCAAAAGGTAATGTGTTACTTCCTACTACGTTTTATTTCCGCATCGTGCTCCTGGACAAGAATGGAAAACCCGCCGGAAATCCCTCTAATTCAGTAAAGATATCATGGTCATCCCAGATAAACACTGGCGGTACTGACTTTAAACTTCCTGCCCCCGTGCCTGGAAAGCCAGACGCCAAATGGGATGTCGAAGTCCTCTCCTATCACGGCCTCCTTCGGCCAAAGAAAAGCGAGAGCTGTTTCATTGTTACTGAAGACAGCACAGGTCAATGGGCACCAAAACACTACAATGCTCCTGGGGATCCGTCCCATATTTCTCCAGAGACGAACGGTTATTCAGCTTCAAGTTTATTGAATCATAAATACTTTAAGGGCGATATAATTTGCCAGCCCGATCCACCTAAAGGATGCGGTTGGAGCGACCCTTCAGCCTGTATCACTGACATTGCTGATTTCTTCCAGGACGCAATTAACTGGGTATCAAAAGCTTACGATTCTGCTAAAAATACTGCCGTTGGTTTTGTCGCAGATGGGCTGGGTGCGATACCAGGTGTTTCTGAAGTATGTAAGAAAAGCTGTCTTGAATCTGTCCTGAGCACAGGGATGGATGTTGCACTTACCTCGATGGGAGTACCGCCCAGTCTCCCAAATTTTGCTGAACTGGAAGACCAGGGGCTTGACTATCTTGCCGAACAGGCCATAGCGAACTCACCAGTCCCGCAAGAAGCGCTTGATGCAGCCAAAGTGGCAGGTTTTGATCCCAAAGAAGAGATCAAGAAGGGTATTAAAAAAGGGCTGACTGAGACCCAGAAATCATACGCCGGTATATTTAATTGGCTGCCTGAAGGTGTGCCTGTCCAGCCTGATGGCCCCCAGATGCCAGTTGTGACTTTGAACGTGATTCGAAGCAAGAACGACCAGCCCGGGGAGTGCAATGGGGGAGGCGTTTCGGTTGATGCGTACGCCACGATGTCTGGTGATTTCCCGGGTTACAAACCATATCATCCGTCCTACCTGGCAAAGGATATCGAAACGCTTGACCTTAAAGCTGGTGGATCTTACCGTGTCTTTGAGCACAGATATGTCTCACTCCCATGCGTTGCTCCCGGCTCTTCCCTGGTCATTCCCGTTGTGCTTAATCCTCTCAAACCACATGTTGGCCTCAACCCCCCTGATACAGGTTACTTCTGGTGGTTGTACCCGTATGCAAAAAGTGGAGAGCTTCGCATAAAAGCGTCAGGCAGCAACGAGATCAAATTCAATATTGTTCCCAATGACCCTAAGTGGTGAGTATATTGAGCATATTCATATAGTCCGTTATTCTGGTAACTATATGCATTAGTATCACCATATAATATCATAACCAACATGAAAGCCAAAGAAGTATTGAATTTACTAAGAATTTCAAGGAATACTCTTACACGTTACGTTTCAAACGGAACAATAAGAATTGAAGTTCAACCAAATAAATATTACAATTACAATGAAGAGGATGTTTATAAAATATTGAATAAAGACATCAAACGCAAGGTTATAATTTACGCAAGAGTAAGCACTTCAAAGCAAAAAAAAGACCTCGAAAATCAAATAGACTTCTTAAAATCATGGTGTTTTAGTAACGGAAATCAATTGAATGCTATTTATTCAGATGTAGCCTCTGGCATTTCATTTGATAAGAGAAAAGACTTCTTTGTGATGCTGGATGAGATCATTAATCATAAAGTTGAAAAAGTAATAATTGCCTATAAAGACCGATTAAGCCGTATTGGATTTGAGTTGTTTTCATATTTATTCAAACAATACGGGACAGAGATAGTAGTTGTTTCAGAAATTGGAAACGCTAAACTTGATTCCGAAGAAATATTTGAGGAAATAGTGTCTTTGCTTCATTGTTATTCAATGAAACTTTATAGCAAACGGAAGAACAACAAACACATTGAGGTTTCCACAGATGCAATTGATTAGAACGGAGCAAATCCAAATAGACGGTACGGACGAACTTAGTGTTCTATGCCATTTAGCGAAGAATTTGTGGAATGAATCATTATACCCAATGCGACAGGCGTATTTCCATAACAAACATCATCCAGAAGAACCAAAAGAAAAAATACCGGGGTACAATGTTCTTGCAGGAACAATGAAAACCTCTGAGAATTTCAAAGGATTAAATGCACAATCAGCACAACAATTGCTTAAAGTCCTTGATAGATCATGGAAATCATACTGGAATGCGTTAAAGGAATATTCCAACAATCCAGATAGGTTCTTGGGCGAACCAAAGCCCCCACAATACAAACCGAAAGATGGAGAAGCAATTCTCATCTTCACAAATCAACAGGTTTCAATAAAAGACCATTACCTTACATTCACAAAGAAATTACCATTGAAAATCAAAACAAGACTTCCAGACAATACGAAGCTATGCGAAGTCCGGGTAATACCAAAAGGCATAGGTTACATTTGTGAAATAGTTTATGAAACATTATCGGAAGAAGGTGAAATAAACAAACGCTGGTATTCAAAAAGAGTTAATTCAAACAGAATTATAGGCATTGATCTTGGATTAAGAAATGTCGTAACTATTGCAAATAATATTGGTGAAATACCAATTATTATTAAAGGCGGTATTTTAAAATCAATGAATCAGTTCTATAATAAAGAAAAAGCACTACTGCAATCCATTTATGATAAGCAGGGGATTAAGTTTGGAACAAGAATGTCCCAACTGAATTCAAAGCGAAATTATAAG
Source organism: Candidatus Methanoperedens sp. (assembly GCA_026552975.1). Taxonomy (GTDB): domain Archaea; phylum Halobacteriota; class Methanosarcinia; order Methanosarcinales; family Methanoperedenaceae; genus Methanoperedens. The sequence goes on along the minus strand of JAPMTR010000063.1, from coordinate 29,575 downwards.
ATCAAGGATACAATGCATAAGATTTCCAGATATACCATTAACTATTGCCTTGAAAATAACATTGGGACGATAGTAATTGGTAAAAATGATAATTGGAAACAAGAAGCCAATATGGGAAAGAGGAATAATCAGAATTTCGTGCAAATTCCTCATTACAAGTTAATCGAAATGCTTCAATACAAAGCAGAAGCGGAAGGCATAACGGTTAAACTTCAACAGGAATCCCATACTTCAAAATGTTCTTTCCTTGATTCAGAACCTATCTGCCATCAAGAGAAATACAAAGGTGTAAGGTTCTCAAGAGGTCTTTTCAGGTCAGCAAATGGAACGGTCATGAATTCAGATGTCAATGGTGCTTACAACATAATCAGAAAAGCAATTCCTGATGCATTTGCAAAAGGAATAGAGGGTGTAGGGCTACACCCAATAAGGAGTGATACCTTATGAATGGAAACTTGGATACTGTTAATGGTTTTCATAGCCTAACCAGGAATTAATATTTGACTATGGAAAAAGGTACCAACCGCGAAAATATCAAACCAGGAATAAGTGTGGGGATCGTTTTGAAACAGGATCAAAGGAGTGGAAAAATTACACGAGGTATTGTGAAAAGGATCCTTACCAATTCATCATTTCATCCTAACGGAATAAAAGTTGAATTGATGGATGGCAAAGTTGGACGTGTCAAGGTGATTCATTCATAATGGCCCCTTTTTGCCAGTCGTCGATGATCTTCATGGCAGTGCGTGATTCATCAATTTCACCTTTCTTCTGGAGGAAGTTGCACTGTCGCCCAATGAGTAAAAGCGCATCATTGGGGTCAGACCCCTCAATTGTTACTTTATAGAAGGATTCAAGGGCAGTTTTGTTTTCCTTGCACATTTTCTCAATTATTTTCAATGCAACGCCAATGGGGTCCTCCAGATGTGATGCACTTTTCACCCCCAGAATGCCCTGCAAATACTGGTCGTTCTCGCCAAAGGGTATCACTCCCGGAGTATCGATAAACCTTATACGCGATCCTGCCTTCACAATTTGTACTCCCTTTGTATGACCGGATATTGGCGAGGTGGGGGCCGAGTGCCTCCCGGATACGGCATTGACAACCGAGGATTTTCCTGTATTTGGATATCCAAGAGTTCCCACCAGGATATCACGTCCTTTTATGCCGGCGTTTATAAGTATCATATGCCTTAACATTGTTTTTCCGAATCCATCCCTGCTTGACACAAATACAGTGGGAGCGATCTTTGACAGTCGTGATTTTGTTTCTTCAAGTATTTCCCTTGATACGAGATCACATTTGTTAATAACTATTATCAGAGGCTTTTTTGAACGCGCCACATCACGCTCAACCTCGTGGTTTCTTGTCTCTTCCGGAAATCGTGCATCTATGATCTCAAGAAGGACATCTGCCTGTTTAATTACATCCTTTACCATTACTTTGTAGCTTGTCATTCTATGTCCTAATATGCATGATAGGAAATAAGGAGTGGTATGGTGGGGTTTTCATCATTATGTTAATTTTAGATAGATAAATCCTTATATACCTTTATGATTATCATAAGTATGAGCAGATAAAAAATGTTTATATCACTCCTAACAAAATCACATCCTATCTCATGTCTGCTCCTATCTTACTCATAAAATTAAAGCATATCCAGCCGGCTCTTGATCTTTTTTATTTCTCCTATATATCTTCATAGAAGTAAAATGTCCCTCATTCCTTGAACATCTGTAAAAATAACAGTGCATCCTTCAATATTCATTTCACCTTTTTTGCATTTATAAGCCACAACAATTGCTTTATCAGGTCTATAATAATCAATGAAAGAACGCATGCTCCTTTTGACATTTCCTACCTCTGCATTTATTTTCACCTCAATAGGAATTGTGATGTTCTCTTTTTCGATCAGAAAATCCACTTCAGTTTTAGATTTTGTTCTCCAGTATTTTGGAGAAAAACCCATTTTGATCAATTCAAGAAGAATGTAATTCTCAAATAGCAAACCATTCATTTCTGGGGGAAAAGATTTAGCGATAACATTTCTCAATCCTGTATCCACAAAATATATTTTGGGCTGCTTTGTTATCTCTTTGGTTTTATTTGTATAAAATGGTGATAACCTTATAATTACATAACTTTTCTCAAGCGCATCCAGATATTTTTTTAGAGTCTGGAATGAGATCTTTATATCTCTTGAAATATTTTCATAAGAAACAATACCCCCGACATTCACAGAGAGGTATTTTATCAAAACTTCAAGAGTTCTAATATCTTCAATGGAAAAAGTCATTGCCACATCCTTTAAGACCATAGTATCATACAGATCTTTAAGAATTATCTTTTTGATCTCAGTATCATTATTCATAACAACTCTGGGATAACCGCCATATGTGATGTGCTCCCAGATACTTCTTTCAAGAATGCTATGTGTCACTTCCTTCTGGCCCTTTGCAAGGAGAAATTCCCTGAGAGAAAAAGGGTAAAGCCGGATGATAGAAACCCTACCTACAAGATATGATAGTATTTCAGTCCCCAAAATGATCTCGGAAGATGATGTGATCCATATCTTCTTGCCTTTATCTGCGAGATATTTCAGCTTGATACCGGCATCTTTGCAATACTGAACTTCATCAAGCACGGTCACATTATGGTTTTCAAGATATTGTATTTCAAATTTTTTAATATCATCATTAAATAGTCCCCTCACATCCGGATCATCAAAAAATAAATATGAAGAGTTGAACTCCTTAGCTTTCTCTTTAAGAAATGTCGTCTTTCCTGCCTGTCGCGCCCCTACAACAGCTATTATATTATAAATATTAGCAACTTTCTTAAAATGTTCATTGATCTCTCTTTCAACATACATAGTGAGTAATTGGTATCTTAAGTATATAATATTTACTAAAAATAAATTATAGTTTAATAAAAGTTATACTAAAAATAATATATAGTTTAATAAAAGTTATACTAAAAATAATATATAGTTTAATAAAAGTTATACTAAAAATAAAATGTGATCATAATTTATTGAAAAATGCGGGGTGAATGGATATACAAGTCCAATTAAAGCATTACAGCATATCCAGTGGGCTTTTGATCTTTTTAATCTCCTCGTTTGAAACCTGCGTATATATCTGAGTGGTCTGCAAATTGGAGTGTCCCAGAAGCTTCTGGATTTTCCTTATATCCACGCCGTTCTCAAGAAGATGCGTTGCGAAAGAATGACGCAGCGTGTGTACGTGTACAGGTTTGTCGATGCCAGCGCGCTGGGCGGAGATTTTTATCGCACGCTGGATACCGCTTGATGACATTTTCCTACCTTTTATCGAAAAAACATAACCTTTTCCATCTGTATTTGTTTTTACAATGTAGTCTAGAAGGTCTTTCTTGAATATTTCAGAGACAATAAATATCCTGTCTTTTGCACCTTTTCCAAGACGTACCCAACCTGTGCCGTCATTCAGATCAAGGTCAGAATATTGCAGGTTGATGCATTCTGAAAGCCGAAGTCCGGTGGAATAGAGAAGTTCAATTAAGAGCCTGTGCTTTATGTTTTCAGTATTATTGATAAGATCTTTAATCTCTTTATGTGTCAGTACCACAGGGAGCTTTTTTGATGCTTTTGGCGTTTTTATCATGGACATGTTTTTCCCAAGCATTTCTGTGTAGAAAAATTTCAGTGCTGCTTTTATAAGCGCGACCGAGGAATTTGATAGCGAATCATCTGAAATCTTGGATGCAAGGAACTCTTTTATGTCATCATCCGTTATCTCTTTGGGATCTTTCTTAATAAATTCTAGGAACTTGCGATTATAGAAAAGATACATCTTTGATGTCTGTCTTGAAAAGCCACGGAGTTTTAACTCAGTCTCAAGTTTTTTCAATTCTGTTGGAAATTCAACTTTCATAACAGTTTAATTTTATGTATTTAAAGTATATAATAACTCCGCCTGATTTTCCGGGATCGCGGGAAAAGAATTGCTGCAAAACCTCATAATATTTTCGATTGACCCAAACGTATAATATTAAATAGCCACTATACGATCGTGATGACATCAGAAGAACTGATACGTGCAGCAATGGAATCAGATGAAGCCTTTATAAAGGAATTCCAGAGAATATTAAAAGAAGAACTTCGTTTGACAGCCGCTGATTTTAGTCAGAGGTCACAAATCCCTGCAAGCACATTATATAAATTATTATCCGGACAGAGAGAACCAAATATCAAGACCCTGCGGCAAATCGTTGTTGTACTTCGAAAGATAGAAGGAACAATGAAACATGATTTTATCGCGGTCATAGCAGCCCGTCCTGTTCTTGATTTTATTACAGAGAAAAAATTAAAAGTTGGAGGCAGGCTTCTTACTATCAGGGAATATTCTGCTACATCAATGGAAGAAGCCATTATCGCTGCAGTAAAAGCAGAGCGAGATGGCGCAAAAGCACTCGTTTGCGCTCCAATCGTAAGCACCACTGTCGAGAAGATCCTGCGCATCCCTGTTACTTCGATAATGCCAAAAGATAGTCTGATCGAAGCGATCGAGCTTGCTGCAAAAAAGATGGGGTAAAATGTTAAAAGCTGTGATCTTTGACATGGATGGCATCCTTGTCGATTCCATGCCATATCATGTGGATGCATGGAGATCAGTTTTCAAAGATGTGGGTATAAATATCAGCCGTGAAGAGCTATACGAATTCGAGGGCTCAAACCATGTCGGGATAATTGATCTGGTTTTTAAAAAAGCAGGCAGGTCACCTGAACCTGAGGATTACATAATTCTTGCCAAAAAAAAACAGGAGATCTTTAAAAAGATCAACAGGGTGACTGTTTTTGAGGGGATATACGATTGTATAAATTCCTTGAAAGATAAATGTCTTTTTGGGGTTGCATCTGGTTCTGACAGGGCAGTGGTAATTGATCTGATCGAAAGGTTCTTTCCAGGAACATTTTCGGCCATTGTCTCCGGGAACGATGTAAAGGAAGGAAAGCCATCTCCTGAGCCATATTTAAAAGCTGTTGAGATGCTAAAGGTCTCAAAAAACGAATGTATCGTCATTGAAAATGCACCACTTGGAGTGGAATCTGCAAAACGTGCAGGTTTGTACTGCATCGCCATTCCCACGTATGTGAAAGCTGAATTGTTAAAAGATGCGGATATGGTACTTGCGAACCATGCTAAGTTAAAAGAGTTTATCGCTGGATTTGAATTATGAATGGAAAGTTTTGTCGAAAATTCGAGAGGATTTCGTATAGCTTAAGTACTTAAGTACTAAAATAACAAGAAGAAGTTACTTATAAAGAATGAATAACTAACAGGAGCGTGAGAGTATTTATCTTAAAGATTTCCTTTTACAAAAAAACACGGATCCGAGATTGTCAGAGTTAATCCTTTTCCTGGCAGAACAGGGAAAGACAATAAAGAGCGGGTTCTTGAAAAGCCAGGATAAGGCGGGGACGAGAAATATGTACGGCGAAGAACAGATGGCACTGGATAAGTGGGCTGACGATGTCCTGATCAAAGGATTAAAGAAAACCAGGCTGGTGCGTTATATCGCCACAGAAGAACAGCCCGTCATTATTGAGATCGAAAATCCAAAAAACCAGTTCGGGGTCGTGATCGATCCTCTTGATGGTTCTTCGTTGATCGACGTGAACCTTGCGGTGGGGACAATTATAGGGATATATCCAGGAAATGTTCTTGATAAGGGCAAAAATATGATCGCTGCTATGTATATTCTTTATGGCCCGCTTACAACGCTCACATTATCTGCGGGTAATGGTGTTTGCGACTTTGTGATGGATGAAAAAGGTGAGTTCAACCTGACAGCACAGGATATTCGGATACCTGATGCCAAATTATACGCACCCGGCGCTCTTCGCAAAGATTACCTGCCTGCCCATGCAAAATTCATCGAGGAACTTGAAAATGAGGGCTATAAACTGCGCTTTAGCGGTTCATTCGTTGCAGACATGCACCAGATACTCCATAAAGGTGGAGTGTTCACATATCCGGGTTATGCAGGAAAAGAAAAAGGAAAGCTGCGACTGCTTTTTGAAGCAAATCCCATCGGAAAGATAATAACAGATGCTGGCGGTGCGATAAGTAATGGACGAACTGATATCCTTGAGATGAAGCCCACGGCGATAGACGATATTACGCCAATCTATGCGGGCGGAAAAAAAGAGATCAGGCTGATAGAGAAGATGATTGCCGAAAGTCAATCTGGATAAAAAAGCTCCTTCTCTCTCATGTTGGAGAATTTTACTGGTAAATAAAATTCTCCGAGATCTTCTTGTATTTCTCCAGTTCCTTCTTGGAATATGGCTTCACTCTGGTCATGGCATCCCTGTAATTATGATATCCAACTTTCAATTGCTTGATTGAATCATCATCAGTAGGTTTGCCTGAGGTCACATATTCCCTTATCGCAAGTATAGTGGCTTCATTACAGACAGATGCAATATCAGCACCTGTAAAATCTCCTGTATCATCGGCAAGCGTTTCAAGGTCAACATCGACATCAAGAGGCGTCTTTGCTGTGTGGACTTTGAATATATCAAATCTTGAATCCCTGTCAGGCGGCATCACATAGATCAAACGGTCGATCCTTCCCGGACGCAAAAGAGCAGGGTCAATGATATCAGGCCTGTTGGTCGCAGCTATTACCGTGATACTATGAAGCTCTTCAAGCCCATCGATCTCGGAAAGCATCTGGCTGATCACCCTTTCTGTCACATGGGAATCCGACCCTGCACCGCGCGTTGGGGCGATGGAATCGATCTCATCAAAGAAGATTATGCAGGGTGCTGCCTGTTTTGCCTTCCTGAAGGTTTCACGGACCGCTTTTTCACTCTCCCCAACCCATTTGCTCATGAATTCAGGCCCTTTTATGCTGATAAAATTCGCATCGCTTTCCGTGGCAACTGCTTTTGCAAGCATGGTCTTTCCCGTACCGGGAGGGCCATACAAAAGTATCCCTTTTGGCGGCCTGGCGCCCCCCTGCTCGAAAAGCATGGGATATTTCATAGGCCATTCGACTGCTTCTTTTAATTCCTGTTTTGCCTCAAGAAGCCCTCCAATATCGTTCCAGTGAATATCCGGGCATTCAATGAATACTTCTCGAAGCGCAGATGGCGTCATTTCACGAAGGGCATTCCTGAAATCTTCTCCTGTGACCATCAACCTGTTCAATACATCTGAAGGGATGCTCTGGACTTCAAGGTCAAGCTCAGGCAGCAAACGCCGGATAGAGTTCATGGCGGCCTCACGAGTGAGCGCAGCCAGATCCGCCCCTACAAAACCATGCGTCAGGTCTGCGACCCTGTCAAGATTCACATCATTGGCGATGGGCATTCCTCTCGTATGGATCTGCATGATCTCAAATCGCGCTTTCCTTCCAGGTACTGCGATCTCGATCTCACGGTCAAACCTTCCGGGTCTTCGAAGCGCCGGGTCAATAGCGTTTGGCCTGTTCGTGGCTCCGATCACCACTACTTTTCCGCGCGCTTTAAGGCCATCCATTACAGCAAGCAGCTGTGCCACAATACGCCGTTCCACTTCTCCAGTGACTTCTTCCCGCTTTGGTGCGATGCTGTCTATTTCATCTATCAGTATGATACTTGGCGCATTATCCTCAGCCTGCTGGAAAATATCCCGCAGTTTTTCTTCAGATTCACCATAGAATTTACTCATTATTTCAGGACCGCTCAGGGTTATGAAATTTGCATTTGTTTCTGAAGCAAGGGCTTTTGCAAGAAGGGTCTTTCCAGTGCCAGGAGGGCCATGCAGGAGAACCCCTTTTGGCGCCTCAACCCCCAGGCGCTCAAATAACTCAGGATGTCGCAAAGGAAGCTCGATCATCTCCCGCACTTTCTTAACTTCATCAGTGAGTCCACCTATATCTTCATAGGAGACCCTGGGAATAGAAGGCATCTGTTTTGCAGGTTTATCACTGATCTCAATAACCGTGCTCCCCCCGATAATTACAGAATCAGAAATAGGTTTTATTGAAACTACCACAAGATCCACGCGACGTCCCATGATGTTTAATTCAACGATATCCCCGCGCGTTATGACCCGTCCTTCCAGGTTATGAGCAAGATATGCCTCCCCGCCCTGTATCTTTAAAGACTGTGTGGGTGAAAAAAGTATCTTTTCCGCGGGCGCAGTATGGATCTTTCTGATCTGCACCTTATCATCGATACTCGCACCGGCATTTCGCCTGACTGTCCCGTCGATACGGATCAAACCCGTATTGCTGTCCTCAGGATATCCCGGCCAGACAAGAGCTGCTGTTCTTTTTGCGCCTTCGATACCTATGACATCTCCAGTCTGTAATCCCAGGTCATAGGCTATCTCCGGGTCTATCCTGGCAATACCTCGCCCCGCATCATAGGATTTTGCCTCAATCACCTTGAGGGTTATGGTCTTTTCTTTTTTATCCATAATTCCAGTCTAATTTTTTTTTGAAGCTTTTTAAATCTGTGGTTTATTATTCAGTTGTTTCTTATTCGATCTTTATGCTCTTTCCTTTTGGTTGATTCGAATCTTTCAATTTAAAAGTAACTTCAAGGACCCCGTTGTTATATTTTGCATTTGCGCTCTCAGGGTCTATAGGACTTGCCGCAGGTATGAACTTGTAATATTTCCTGGTAGCGCTGTTCGCCTTGATGACAACTTCATTTTCGGTCGCGTTCAGTTCGATCTCTTCTTTGTTTATCCCTGGCATTTCAGCCGTTATATTGAATTCATTATTCTTTTCATCGATCATTGAACTTGTGAACGGTTCCCTGACATCGCTGTCCTTGCCTACAGGCACAATATTTCCGAAGCGTTCAATGTGAGGAACTCCATCAGGACCCACCTGCATACTGAAACCATATACCTGCGGCTCTGTTCCCACTGATCGCATCATGTTTGTCATAATGTCATTTATCTGTTCCATCTCTTTTTCAAATCCATTGAAAAATCCCTTATCAGCTCGTTTCCAGTCTTTGAACATATTTTTCCTCTGTGTATTTTTTGTATATATTTATATTTTCTAGCCTATTATATAATTATTTGCTTCTCTTTTCAGTACTTTTTTTTGTTCCATTTTTTCAATATATCTCTCAAGCACATATTCGGGTATTCCAAGCTGCATGGAAAGCACTCTCTTTGTCATGGGACCTTTTATAAGTGCATAGAGTATCTCGGCCTCGATATGATCATCTGAGACTTCTTCTATAACATCCATGCAATATCCCATCATCCGGGTGATATTTCCCTGGATGTCCTGATACTCCTGCATAACTTTATGTCTTTGTTCAACAAGTTCCTGGATATTGCTGTAAAGCGACCTTAAACCTTTGACCGCCTGGCTGGTCGGGATATTTTGTTGCGGGGGCAAAACCACAACATTTGTTATCTCAACCTCGAATGAATAAGGCGACACGAAGACCTCAAGACGGAGGTTATCTGTTATATGGAAGTATTTGCGCCGCTGTTCATCAACATTCGCTTCGATCATGCCAGCACGCTCAAGGAGCTCAAGATGTCCAAGGATCGCTTTTGCGCCTACGTCAAGCCGTTCTGCTATCTCGCTCATATAACATGGGCGGCTTGCCAGGAGATGCAGGATCTTCCTTCGGTTCTCGTTCCCGAGGATGTCTAGTAGTTGTGCTGATTCCATGTTTGTGCTTCACCCCGAGTTAGTGACTTGAGGTTACTAACCTTAAGTTAGTGAATATTGTATATATACTTTGCGTAACATCAGGAAGATCATTGAAAAGGAGATCCGGCAATTCGTTGACCATATCAGGATCGACAATATGGGAAATCTCATCGCTACAAAAAATGGCGGTTCACCCTCATTGATGCTGGCTGCGCATATGGATGAGATCGGTCTTATGGCAAAATATGTTGATGATAAAGGTTTTATCTATTTTACGACAACTGGAGGAACTAAAAGTGGGTTCACGCGGGCAAACAGATGCTTCCATAATTCATCTTTGCCGCGAAGGCATACCAGCAGGAGTTAGTGTAAATCTTATTGTTAGGGCAATAGAAACAGTGGATAAATTCTTCTGATATGAAACAAATAATTAATTGGGTATATCAAATATGGATGAATTTATAGAGGCAGCGATCCAGGAGGCTAAAAAGAGTAAAGCTCAGGGAGGAATACCGATCGGTTCCGTTCTTGTCAAAGATGGAAAAATAATAGGGCTTGGTCACAACCAGCGAGTCCAGAAGAATGACCCTATGGCGCATGCAGAGATCGATTGTTTGAGAAATGCAGGAAGGGTCGGGAATTATAAGGATACGGTTCTTTATTCTACGTTAATGCCTTGTTACCTTTGCGGGGGAGCAGTTGTCCAGTTCGGGATCAGGAAAGTAATTGTCGGTGAATCCAGAACATTTGAAGGCTGTGAAAAATTTATGAAACAGCATGGAGTTGAAGTAATAAATCTTGACAATAATGAATGCATCACGATGATGCAGGATTTCATTAAGAAAAACCAAAAGCTGTGGTTTGAAGATATTGGCAAATAGGATTTGTCTTTTGTTGATTCATAAATGATTTTCAATACACAAAAAGTGGTATTAAGAATACATCGGATTGTAACTGGATTTGAGAGCCAGGTTTATCTGATCTATGAAGATCTCAGCCGGATGTGCACCCACAAATGATGTGTCCTCATTGATAACTATATGAGGAACGCTCATCACACTGTATCTCTGGACCAGATGCGGAAATTCCATCATTTCTATTACATCAGATGTTATGTTCTCATTTTCGATCGCGAACTGATGTGCGATCCTTGCCGCCTGGGGGCAGTATGGACAGGTTGGAGATACGAAAACCTGTAAATGAACAGCCTTTTTTATTTGTGCAAGCTTTTCTTTTACTGGATCCAATAATTTTGTTTTGCCCTTTGAAACATCGATGATCGTATCTATCATAGTCCCGAGTTCATAGCCTGAAGGGAGGCCAAAATACCTGATCCCGAAATCCGATTCCCCGATTATCGCTATTGCAGGTATTTTTTTTATCCTGTATTCCTCTACTTCATTGACATCATTTACCAGATCATATATTTTTACTTTGATTTTTGAGGACAAAGTACCTAGGTCAAGCGCAAGTTCCCGCGTTTCCTTGCAGAAATGGCATTCAAGCTCCTGCGTGAAAACCATAAGTTTCACAACTCCCGAAAGCCCCACGAATTTCTTTTGGATTATCTCTTTATCGCTATCCTGGAGAACCATAATATCACTCTACGGTCTTTAGAAGTTTTTCAACTCTCTCAAGCGACTTTCTTGATTCCCTCAGTTCTGTGAGGATCATATAACCCAGGTAAAGTGAGATCATACCAAAAATGATCACTACTATTATCAAAGTATATGTAGCCCATTGCGAATTTGCTCCCAGCATTGCATCCATCATATTTTCTGCCATTATTTTCCTCCAGTATTTACAATTTCCCTTATTTTATCTAATGAAAGTATTAATTCAAAATTCTTTGCTTTGTAAAATTTTTTTGTATAGGGCGGTTCTTCAAAATGCCGTATTTCACTTTCGACAAGACCTGCGTTCTCAAGTTTCTTAAGGTGCAGGTACAAAAGCGGACGTGATATCCCAACATCCCTGGCAAGCTCTGATACATAACATTCGCATCCTGAAAGGATAGCGAGTATTTTGAGACTGTGCTCATTTCCAAGTGCATTTAATAATTCTGCAAGGGATTTCTTATCCACCATTTCACCGGATAACTAAAAGGTTTTTAACATATTTAAAATAAAGTAAATTTTATTTGGGAAATGACTTGAAGTTCAATTAACTTCAAGCAGCTTCTCAAATGCGCCATGCCATGTATGATACCACACCGCACCAGTGTTGCTGTTAACGCTGAGCATTCCGGTTATCGTGTTATTTTCTGTCACTTCCATAGTGTAATAGCCATAGAACGTGTCGGCACTATTTACTTTTGATCCAGGTTTGTTCTTATCAAGATATTCCTGCGCTACCTTAAGAGCCTGTTCTTCTGTGACTGTATCTATTGCCCCTGTATTGCTCATGTGCCCGTATTTTGCATTCCACATCATATTCGGACCCATTTCAGGATAAACTGCGCCTGTATTTTTATTCACGAGCAATTCGAATGCATATTTTCCTGTGCTTTTTTCCTTAATTCCTGCATAATAGTTCTTTTCAAATTGCAAAACCTCTGCAATCTCAAGATCAGTATTGCCTGTCCCTGCAAGGTACTTCTCTACTGATGTCCTGGCTTCATTGATGGTTATGGGGGCTGCATTTGTTCCTGTTTCTGGACTTGCGACTCCACACATACCTTCGCCCTCAAATCCATTCACTTCCCCCATCATGCCATTACCGTTTCCGTAGCTACCCATCATACCATTACCGTTCCCATAGCTACCCATCATGCTGTTACCATTTCCGTAGCTGCCCATCAGGTTCCAGAAATGGCCTGATCCGGCAAGAGCATAACCTGCTCCCAGGACGACGATGATCGCTGCCACGACAAGTATTGTTTTATTGTTCATTTTTTATCACCTTATATTGTTACTTTCATGTGTAAGTTTTACTTACATACAATAATATGAATTACTATAGTATAAAGATATCGCTTACTTTGCATTTTTGTCCACGGGGAAGTTGACAGGTGAACTACCCCACCCTTTCGGGCTGGGGCTTCCTACGAGTATGCTGATCCCTCCTGTTTAGGGAGCATCAGCCCTGTTTTTCGTAGATTATCAACAAATTGCTGATAGCCAGTCCACATGGCATTTTGTGATAGAAACCGTAACATTATAAAGATAGCACTATTTCTACCCCTATCAATCACGTTCCCGCAATCACATTCCATAGTACGTTTCCAGAGAGGCATGTCATGCTTCTTTCCACAAACGTAACATTTCTTTGACGTGTATCGTTCGTCGATTACCGGCAAAGGTATTATTATTAGTATAATCATAATGTAAGATTAAATGGAACATGAAATTTATGAAAACAAATAGATCGATTCTTGCCAGAATTGTTTTTTTGATATATTTTTCAAGTATCCTATTAACGAATGTAAATGCCGTCACGGATAAAACCTCTATGGACGTTAAATCCAAAATTCTTGAGAAAGATAGAATTAAAATAATCGTTATGCTAAAAGATAGATCTTCTTTTCAGACGCTCTCTAAAGCCAATGGTGTACCCAATTTAAAGGATATATCCATAGTTAATCAAAAAAACATTGTAGTTTTGTTGAATGAAGAAAAAAAAAGAAATAAAGCGGATAAAATAAAACAATTCTGGATTGTAAATGCGATCGCAGTAGACGCATCACCCGAAGTTATAGAACAGCTTTCGACAAGAGAAGATGTAGAAAGAATTGAACTTGATTCGAAAGTTTATATATTCGAAGATCATTCAGCGCAGGTTTCGCGGGGACAGATCGATGCGGCAACTAATGATATCAAAAGAATAAAAGCAATGCAAGCATGGCAAATGGGCATTGACGGAACTGGAATTAACGTCTCAGTTATTGATACAGGTATTTATGCAACTCATCCTGATATTTCAGGCAGGGTAATAAAATGGATTGATTTTATCGGTAATCTAAGTTCACCATATGACGATAACGGTCATGGGACACATGTTGCAGGAACGGTTGGCGGGAATGGGGCTGGTGGGATAACTACGGGGGTGGCTCCTAATGTTAGTTTATTTGGAGCTAAAGTCTTAAATTTTCAAGGCGATGGTGATTCAAGTGATGTCATATCTGCAATAGAATGGTCGATCGAAAACCAGGCAGATATTATTAGTATGAGTATTGGTACAGCCAAAACCTGGACAACAACAAATTGTGATAATGATAACTTAGCATTGACAGCAGCCATAAATAACGCCATCAGTGCCGGAATAGTTGTTGCAGGAGCATCAGGAAATGATCCTGGCGGAGTTTCTTCCCCGGGTTGTATAAGTGGGACCATAGCTGTTGGAGCTGTTTATAGTAGTGATACTATTACATACTTTTCAGGTAGAGGTAGTGCTATGCTCGATCATGGCGTCGTAGCTCATGGTTATGATATTACTTCATTGGATTATCTTACTTTTGGATATATATCCTTTTCTGGAACATCCATGGCAACACCACATGTTTCAGGCACTGTTGCCCTGATGCTACAGAATGCCAGACATCATAATATTACTTTAACCCCTTTAAAGATTAAAAATATCCTGGCAAATACGTCGCTTGACCTTGGAACTCCTGGAAAAGATAATATTTATGGCTGGGGAAGGATCGATGCTTACAATGCCACTATGTTTATTACCGATTCACCCTCAGTAATAGTTAATCCGACAGAATACCAATCGTCTCAGGCGGCAAAGAATGGCTCCATAGTTACTTTTAATATTACTATATCTGACAACTATGGGGTCAAGAATGCAAGTGTTAATGTATCCGCGATAAATAATTCTGTGTCTAAAATTAACTTGACGTATTTTGAAGGATACTGGAAAGGCAATGTAACTATAGAAGCCATTGACGGAATATATCAATTAAATGTAACAGCATACGATCTATCGAATAATGTCAATAACAGCACTCAGATCAATATTTCGATCGACAACACACCGCCTCTTGTAAGTGACCTTTCTGTTTCATCTGCATTCATAAACCTTACAGATTCAATTAATATCACCGCGAATATCACTTCTTCTGATAGCGTCTCCCTGGTGAACAAGAGCGAACTGTTCGCGCGTGTTACATATCCAAATGGTTCATCCATTGATTTTAATTTATCTCAAGAGGGTTATAGTCATTTTTATAAGAATTTTACAGACACAACTCAATACGGACGATATAATGTTACGATCTTTGCAAATGATACGACAGGCAATAGGAACAGTTCTCAAATAACTTATTTTATTGCAACCTACATGACAAAATATATGGTAAATATTCCCGGGGGAATAACAGAAACATACACTGGTACATATTCAAATACTTCTCTTCTCTTGAACCTAATTAATTCCAGTAATGGAACCATCAACATATCCAGATCAACATTAAACATGACTTCAATTGTTCCATCTGTCATGCATCCTGAGATCTTTGTATTTGTGAATGCAAGCGAAAGCCTCAGGACAAATTTATCATATGTGATCATAAGAGTGAATTACACTGATGAAGAAGTAGTTTCTTATGTAGAAAGCTCACTTCGTCTTTCCAGATGGAATATTTCATCATCAGGTTGGGATAAACTCACAGGCTCAGGCTCTTATCCTTATGTAAATGATGCCGGTGTTGATACAGATAATAATTTTGTTTGGGCAAATTTAACCTGCCTCAGTGAATTTACAATAACTGGTGATTTATATGTTGCTCCAGTTATTCAATCTCAGGGTAGCGGAGGTGGTGGGGGTGGAGGCGGAGGTGGTGGTGCATCTGGAGAAAAATATTCCAACATCGAAGTGACCGAGAAATATGACAGGTTGATCTATAAAGATAAAGTTACTTCATACAGTTTTACCAATAGCAGCAATCCTGTAGTGTTCGTAAACATTATCGGACATGTTAACTTTGGTGAGATTACGACAAGCGTTGAAGTCCTCAGGAATACTTCCACAATGGTCACGACAGGACCGCCGGGAATTATATATAAGAGTATGAATATATGGGCTGGAACATCAAGTTTTAATTCACCAAGAAATATCAAAAAAGGCACAATACGATTCAGGGTATTAAATACATGGATAAAAGAAAAGAATTTTGAAAGCATTCGAATGGTACAATGGAATAAAAGCGATTGGGAATATCTTGAAACAAATGAATTTTCAAAAGATGATGAGTTTACTTATTATGATGCATTTACACAGGTATTTTCAAATTTTGCCATAATAGGAACCGAAAAAATGCCCTTAAAGAATTATGGGGTTGACAATCAAAGAGAAACTGAAAGGCAGGAGGTAGTTCCTGTGTCCCTTGATGACCCTATCCCTTCAAAACAATCCACTTCATCAATAGAACAAGTGGAAACAACAAATAAGAACCCTGGTTTTGGATCGATCCTGACAATAATATGTTTATCTGGGATTTATATCTGGAGACTAAAGAAATAGGAAGCCATGATAATCATGATTTTCCAGTTATCTCATCTCTTTTTATTTTTTCAACAATACTTTCTCGAAGATCGGCCAATTTCTGGCTGAACTCGACAGGATACACCGCAGCCTGATCTAATTTTTTGTATTTATCCACAAGACTCGCTAAATCCAGGGCAGCCCTTTGCCTGATCATATCAAGGGATGGTCTTTTACAAATGATACGGCCATTTTTCACGATCTGTTCCAATAAAGGCTTCGCATTATCCATGATTTCATCATCCAGTGATATGATGTCCTTAACAAAAATTCCCTTCTCGATCACGCGCCAGACCTTTTTCTTTCCTGGAAGGGTGGATTTCACAGTTTCTTCAGAGAGCTTCATTTTTGGTAAATGTTCACCTTGCTCAACAACATCAGAAAGCTTGTATATCCCATCAAGCGCAGGATTGGGGCGCCCGGTTATGAGTTCTGTGCCCACTCCGAACATGTCGATCCTTGCTCCATGATCTATCAGCTCTTCTATTTTCCATTCATTGAGGTCGCCGCTGGCCACTATTTTCACATAAGAAAGACCGGCTTCATCAAGTATTCTCCTGACCTGCTTTGAAAGCTCACACAGATCACCGCTGTCAAGCCTCACGCCCAGAAGTTTTTCTCCCCTTTCCTCAAGCTCTTTTCCCACAATTACAGCCTTCCTGGCGCCTTCAATGGTATCATAGGTGTCAATAAGGAGGAAGCAACGCTTTGGAAATACATCCGCATAGGCGCGATAGGAGTCTATCTCATGATCAAAACTTGTTACAAATGAATGCGCCATTGTTCCTGATACCGGGATGCCAAGAATCTTGCCTGCCATCACATTAGATGTTGAAGCACAGCCTCCAATGTAGGTGGCGCGGGTGGCTTCAAGATATCCGTCTCCCTGCGCGCGGCGCAATCCGAACTCTGCGATGGATCTTCCTTTTGCTGCATGAACGATGCGCGAGGCTTTAGTAGCTATGAGCGATGAGAAATTCATCTTATTTAAAAGAAATGTTTCGATAAGCTGGGCCTCCATTATGGGGGCTGTTACCCTTATAATGGGTTCGATCGGAAAGGCGATGCTTCCTTCGAGCATTGCGAATATGTCGCCTGTGAAGGTGAAATTGCGCAGGTAGAAAAGAAATTCGTGATCAAATCCCTGTGTTTCCAGGTATTTTATATCGTCATCCTCAAATCGAAGGTTCTCTATGTAATCGAGGAAAAAATTTAATCCTGCTGTTACCAGGTAGGGGCCTGATGGGATCTTCCGGACGAAATAATCAAATGTTGCTTCGGGATTGTGACCTGACTTCCAGTAGGCCTGCATCATTGTTAGCTGGTAGAGGTCGGTTCTGAGGGCTTCGGACATAGGATCAATTCTTTGAAGATCCAGAGGTTTTTCCCGGCAGAATCGCTAAAGCCATAGCAGAAGCGATCAATGCCTTGTAGATATCTACGCCTATGAACGGCAAAGCGCCCAGTTGGATTGCTTTATCGGCATTTACCCCAAGAACGAGCCATAACTGCACTACACCGAAAACATAAATTAACATAATACCAAGAATCATTATACCTAGAATGCCTGCAAAACTCCTTGATCTTAAATATGAGTCAGTGAACCAGCCTATTACCAAAGAGGCAGCAATGAATCCCAGAATGTAACCCCCGGTTACACCTGTTAATATCTCAAGACCTGCTTTTCCATCCGTAAACCAGGGAACTCCGGCTGCGCCTATTGCTGCATATAATCCCTGACTTGCTCCCCCATACCATTTTCCAAGTACGACACCGCAAAGGAGGACAGCAAAAACCTGTCCTGTGACCGGAACTGGCGTGTAGGGGAGATAAAACCTTAATTGGGCGAGGAGACCTGTCAGGCAGGCAAAACTAAGAGCCAGCAGGAGTTTATTCACCATGTTCGATTCAGACCGCCATTTGAAAAAATCACTTTTGGCGGATTCGTACTTTAAAAAAATATCCTTGAAACCGTTTGCGAATTCTGACATATTTCACCTATTGTTAACTTTTTTTTCAATTTGGTAAACAATCCATATAAAATCATCGCCCATTCCCCCCACTTTAGTTAATTTAATATCCTGAAAGGGAATTTAGAGAGAAAAAACACGAGTATAATCTAATAAAATAGAGGAAATTATATGACACAATACAAGATCCCTGTGATACCTGGAGACGGCATCGGTCCTGAAATAATAAGAGAAGGACGAAAAGTCCTTGAAGCTGCTGGTGAAAAATTCGGTTTTGATATAGACTGGGTCGAATATCCACATGGGGCTGACCATTATCTTGAAACTGGAGAATTGATCTCTGAAGATACCCTCAAGGAGCTCTCAGCTTACAGGGCGATCTATTTCGGTTCAATAGGGGATGACAGGATCAAACCGGGAATACTCGAAAAAGGAATTCTCCTGAATATCAGGTTCTATTTTGATCAATATGTCAACCTTCGCCCGGTAAAACTGCTTGAAGGGGTATGGACACCGCTTAAGGATAAAACTGCAAAGGATATTGATTTCGTCGTAGTGAGAGAGAATACTGAAGATTTTTATATCGGTATTGGCGGCCGCGCTAAAAAAGGAAAAAGTAAGAATACACTTGAAGTCGCAAGGAATATGTATAATGTAAAATTCGATCTTGACATTACATCCGATAGCGAGGAGATCGGTTACCAGCTTGGCCTGATCAGCAAAGAGGGCACCCGCAGGGTCATAAAATATGCATTTGAGCTTGCAAATAACAGGGGCAAACATCTCTCATCAGTTGATAAAGCAAATGTACTTTCAGATATCTATGGCTTCTGGCGTGAAGAATTCACGTCTATCGCAGGCAAATATCCAAAAGTTAAGACGGATTTCAACTATGTTGACGCTGTGACCATGTGGTTTGTGAAAAACCCTGAATTTTTCGATGTAGTGGTCTCCCCCAATATGTTTGGCGACATAATCACAGACCTTGGCGCTATGATCCAGGGAGGTCTTGGTCTTGCCCCGGGCGGGAACATCAATCCTGAAGGGACAAGCATGTTCGAACCTATCCACGGAAGCGCACCCAGGTATAAAGGATTGAATAAAGTAAATCCAATAGCAACAATCTGGGCAGGGGCGCTGCTGCTAGATCAGATCGGTGAGAAAGAAGCTTCCGCCAATATCGTAAAATCGATCGAGAAAAATATCGTAAACGGTAAAGTGAAGACATACGACATGGGCGGCTCAAATACCACCTCAGATGTCGGGGATGATATCGCAGGACTGGTAACTGAAAACTGAATATTAAGACCTTAAGTGGAGACAGGATCTTTTGGTATTGGGAAAAAAAACCGCAGATGAAAGCAAATGAACGCAGTCCGACACATAAAATTTTTTGAAACCCGACCGTACGAAAATTTTAAGTATCCAGAAACATCTTTGTGATTGTGCCAAACGAAGGATTCGTAGAATATAAACGAAGAGAGTACTGTAACGACATCCAGTGTCCTGTGCAGATTATCATGAATAGGAAAGCCCAGGACTCTTCTGACTATACAGAACTGAGGGGAATATGCCAGGAGAAATGCCTGCATACAACATATGAATTCCATCACTGGCTCATCGAAAAAGGTTATTTGCTTTTAAGACCTGACAAATAATAGGAGGAAAATTAAAATGAACTGGGGAATGAAGAACAGGATCTCACGAATAATTAAACCTAAAACAGGGCGCTGCGTAATGCTTGCTGTTGATCATGGATATTTCCAGGGCCCAACGACCGGGTTATCAAACCTTAGCGAAACTGTTGAACCATTGCTGCCGTATGCTGATGCTTTAATGATTACAAGAGGAGCCATCAGGAACTGGATCGACCCGGCTGCTGATATTCCTATAATTTTGCGGGTTTCAGGTGGGATAAGCATCCTCAAGGAATTGTCCAATGAGGTAATAACGACATGCATCGATGATGCAATTCGAATAAACGCATCTGCTATCACCTGTTCAGTATATGTAGGAGGAGAATTCGAAAAAGAAACGATACAAAATCTCTCAAAACTAGTGGATGAGGGAGAAAAATACGGTATCCCTGTGCTTGCAGTAACAGCCGTAGGTAAAGAAATGGTCAGAAATGCACGATATCTTGGTCTTGCCTCAAGGATATGCGTTGAGATCGGCGCACATATCATCAAAACATATTATACCGAGGATTTCAGGAAAGTCGTAGAAGCCTGCGGCAATGTCCCTGTGGTTATCGCTGGCGGTAAGAAACTGCCTGAACTGGAGGCGCTGCAAATGGCATATGACGCAGTGTCCAATGGGGCTATTGGTGTGGATATGGGACGCAATATATTCCAGAGCGATCGTCCTGTTGGCATGATAAAAGCAGTAAGGGCGATAGTTCATGATAAAAAGCCGGTGAATGAGGCTTTTGAGATATATAAAAGCTCAAAATAAACATGAAAACAGCTGTATATTACAATAATAACGACATCAGGATAGAGGAAAGGCCTGAACCTCAATTAATAATTGGGGAGATCCTTGTCAAAATGAAAGCCTCTGGCATTTGCGGAACAGATCTTATGGAATGGTACAGGATCAAGAAAGCTCCGCGCATCCTGGGTCATGAGATGACAGGTGAGGTCGTAGATTCAAAATCTGACAAATTCAAGGTCGGGGAAAGGGTTTTTGTAAGCCACCATGTTCCCTGCAATACATGTAAGCATTGCCTATCCGGGAACCACACGGCGTGTGAGACGTTGCATAAAGGAAATTACGATCCGGGTGGATTTAGCGAATATATAAGGATCCCGGAAATAAATGTGGACAATGGGACATATCTCCTTCCTGAAAATGTTACTTATGAAGAGGGGACAATGATCGAACCGCTCGCATGCGTTGTCAGGGCGCAGAGGATGATCGATGTACGGGAAGGTCATACCGTTCTTGTGATGGGCTCAGGGATATCGGGTCTTCTAAACATTGCCGTGGCAAGATCGAAAAAAGCAAGGGTCATTGCTACTGATATCAATGAATTCAGGCTGGATAAGGCCAGGGAATTCGGCGCAGATGAAGTATTTAATGCGAATGAAGAATTAGGTATAAAAGCTGACCGGATCATTATGTGCACAGGGGCGATGCCTGCTTTTGAGGCGGCTTTTAGGTATATTGACCGGAAAGGGAGAATTATGCTTTTTGCCATCCCGAATAAAAATATCCTGATCCCTGTCGAAGATTTCTGGAGAAATGAATTAAGCATTGTTTCCAGTTACGGCGCAGCTCCTGTTGATCTGAAGGAAGCGCTTGAATTGATAAAGAACAGAACGATAAATGTTAGAGATATGATCACAGACAGGGTAAAGCTGGAAGATATCCAGAAAGGATTTAAGATCGCCGGTGGGGCAGGAAACTCTTTGAAGGTTGTAGTCGTACCATAACATAAGGAAGAATAATGACAAAAGAATGCTTTTACTGCGGTTTCAAGGATCCGATGCCATTCACATGCAAATTCTGCGGAGGCTCTTTTTGTTATAGTCACAGGCTTCCTGAATCGCATAGTTGTTCAGGTCTTTCTGCATACAAAGCCAGGGCGATCGAAACGGGAATTGTATATAAACAAGACAATGTAATAAGAAAAAGACCTGACCCTATCATCAGGAATATAAAACATATTGGAACAGTAATTACAAGTAATTACTCATTAACCATCCTGATAATTTGTCTCTTATCTTTTGTTATCCAGAACATTATAGGAAAATACATTTATTTTTCTTATTTCGCCCTCGTCGCATCTGATATAATTACCCGCCCCTGGATCCTGATCAGTCACATGTTTCTCCATGCCGACGGGATACATCTTCTTTTCAATATGATGTTCCTTTTCTTCTTTGGGCCTGAACTTGAGCGTCGGGTCGGGGGGAAAAAGTTCCTTTTCATTTATTTTATTTCAGGATTAGTTGCAGCACTGGGTTATTCTTTCTGGACTCTTTTTGTCCTTGGAACGAATGGATCAGCTATAGGTGCAAGCGGCGCACTCTTTGGAATATTCGCATGCCTGGCAATTCTTGCACCAGAAATCATTGTCTATCTTTATTTTATCCCGATGAAAATTACCTATGCATTAATATTTTTTGCGTTGCTTGACCTTTTATTCATCGGTTCAAGCGGCGACCTCATAGCACGCAGTGCGCACTTAAGCGGGGTAGTAGCAGGTCTTTTGATCGGGAAATATTTGAAAGATACAGGCAAGTATATACGTTATTGAAGTCTCAAACTTCCTTTGGGCCAGCTATTCTTTTATTGCAAGATCAACGGCTGGTGAATATTCTGGAACTACAGAATCATTAATGATCGTTTCATTTTGTGTTTTTTCTGTACATCCTGAAATTAGAACACCGATAAATAATAAAGAACAAAAGAAGAAATAGGTTTTAGGTATCATGATCCTTCCCCTATTTGCCTTTCAGGTTAAGCTCCAGGAATCCAAGGGTCTTATTCCATGCATCGATGGCCTGCTCCTTTCTAAAAGCCTGGGTATTAGTAGGATTTGAAAAAGCATGACCAGCTCCTTCATAAATAGTGATATTAACATTTGTTCCCTGTTCTTTCAAGATCCTTTCGAAATCTCGGATATCTTTAACCTGGATGCTCGTATCTTCAACACCGAATAATCCCAGGACTGGCTGCTTCATTTTCTTGAGAATGGCCTTATCTGTCGAAACCTGGCCATAATATATTACCGTTGCCTGTATGTCATCATTTATTCCCAGCTGGAATGACTGACCGCCGCCATAACACCAGCCCAATGAGCCGATCTTATTTGAGTTCACGTTCGTTAAATTTCGCAGATACTTTACTGCAGCCTTCATCTTCGGAATGGTTTCATTATTGGGAGTATTTTGATAATTGGCCTGAGCCTGTTTAATCGTTGTAGCTACATTACCATTGAATAGATCGATAGCAAAAACCACATACCCTTCGCGTGCAGTTATATCTGCCATGCTTCTTACCTGGTCGTTCAGTCCCCACCGGAGATTAAATTTCTGATAGTTTGTTTCATTATATTCCCACAATTATAGCAAATTAATGTCTTGCCATTAATAATTTACTGAATCTATGTGCCGAAAATAAGACAAACTGCAACATTTCTACATGATCATCCTTCTATTGAATTTAAAGGAATACCTACGTTTATTATCTTATTAAATATATCCATATACTTTTAAACATTATTATAAACTTTATTGTACTTTTAAAAATGAAAAAAAACTCAAAAAAGTGTCAGAATATATATATGGTTTTGAAATCAAAAGGAATACTAATCATGAATCAAAGCAAAAATAAAATGATTGGTGACAGGACAGAACGAAAGACTGAAAGAATAACTGACAAAATAAATGAAAGACCGGAACATATGCAGGAAAGAAATGAAAGGTTCTTGCCTATAATTTACTGGACTGATTGAAAAATTTGGTCAATTATTTATTCAGTAAAAAACAATTCTATTTGGGAGTCCATATGGAGAAGTTGGATCTTACCATCCATCCAGATGAACCCGTTCTTCCAGATACGGTTTATCTCCCTTCATTTTTTCAGCCGGTCTTCCTATTGGAATAACGGCAAGGGGAATGATGTTTGATGGAATACCCAGGAGTTTTTGAAGATTCAAAACCCTATCCTCCAACGGATATGCAGCAGTCCATACGGCTCCGTAGCCAAGAGAATGAGCCGCAAGAAGTATGTTCTGGGCTGCGATACAGCAATCCTGCTGCCAGAATAAGGGGATTTTATCAAGCGCTGGATCTCCACATATTACTATGGCAATAGCAGCATCTTTTGCCATCTGAGCATACAGACTTGCTTTTGGTATTTCATTGAGAATGGATCTGCTTGTTATAACTATGAAATGCCATGGCTGGGAGTTAACTGCCGATGGGCCGCTCATCCCGGCTTCAAGGATAATTCTGATATCGCTATCTGGCACATCATCTCTTGTATATTTTCGTATCGATCTTCTTGTTCTTAATGCTTCTAAGACTTCCATGGTTCATTCCTCAATTTTATATATATTTTAATATTTGTATATTATTTTCTGGTTTTACTTCTTCTTTTTCTGTTTCGGTGGTAATGATAATACATATTCATAAGAACTGCCAAGCAATTCCTGGAATTTTTCAGGATCATTATACAGGGAATCAGGCAGAACGAGGTATTCTTTCATGACACGGCCCTTCATTGGTTCAAAAGGCATAACCTCATCATTCTCTGATATTATTTTTTCTCTGTCCTGTTCTGAAAATCGAAGGAAAATATCGTTCTCGAAAACTCCAGCTAACATATTATCATTTGCAAAATATACAGGGCATCCGAACATCTTCTTTTTCTGAACATCTAACGATGATATTTTCTTATCAAGGAATTTGCCCAACTCCTCACTTGGTTTTTTCCATGCCATTATTTTCCATGACTCCTTTTATATCTTTTTTCCAATGAGTCTTGCACGTCCCACTTTTCCTTCATCAGCGGCCACAACCCATTTATTAAGCCCATCATCAGCTGCCCCGTACAATTCTTTTCCATAATTGGAAATAATACCATCTTTCAATTCGTTCCTGAGTTTATCCTGGTAAATATGGCAGTGGCGGGCAAAATCGATGCTCATATCCTCTTTCTCGATGATCACAAAACTGTTGTCCTTCAAGATTTTCTCATATCCACCCAGAGTTTCCAGATACGGAAAAGACATAAAAGTGTTGAGTTCCTCACATTCTTTATCCATCATTTTCCCGGTCTGTATCCAGTCAGTAAAAGCAATAACTCCCCCGGGTCTCAAAACCCTGTTTGCCTCCCTTAACAACCTTTCTTTATCTGTAATATAGCACCAGGCATCCTGCCCCCAGACGATGTCAAAAGTACCTGCATGAAAAGGGATATCCAGAGCGTTCCCCAGCCTGAAACTGACAAGTTCGGAAAGTCCATCCTTTTGTGTCCTTGAAACTGCTTCGTTCACCATTTTACCGGTCGCATCAAGTCCTGTGACCCTGCACCCATACTTTCTCGCCAGATGACGCGCAGGTCCCCCAAGTGCGCTGCATACGTCCAGGACTGATGAAGATTGGTGGATTCCGGCCTTTCTGGCAAGAATTTCGGTCTCTTTTTCCCCGCCTACGTGTATTTGTTCTCCCATCAATGCTTCCCACAATTGACCGACCGGCCCTTCGTATATTTCATTGACATCCCCGATGGTAAAGTCCAGTCTTTTACATTCATTATTCTTATTCATTGATCATTCCTTCCAATCTTATCAGCTCCTAGACTTGCATTATTCTCAGGATTGATAAAACACAGAGGATCAGGCGCGAGCATGTCACCTCTTTCATAATAAGCCGTTGCCCTGCAGCCCCAGCATACTGAATTGTTATCACAGCTGCCGCAGTGTCCTTTAATTTTAGATGGATCACGCAGTTGAGCGAACAGAAGTTCGTTCCCATATAGTTCCATGATCTTTTCAAGGTTCATATCATGTATATTTCCAAACCCTTTCCTGATGACGGAACACGGAGTAACATCCCCATCAATGGTCACACAAATTATCCCTCCGCAATAGAATTTGGTCGTATCCATAGTGCTTATCGAAAGACCGAAACTTTGATCATTAAATTCATCTCTTTTTTCACATGCGCTTTTTATATCCTTGATGCTTGGTATCCATTCAGGATGATCAAGAGCCAGACCTGTCCTGCACATCTGGGTGAGGCAGGTTCTCATTCCTTTTTCCTTGAAAAAATACCCCGAAGTTCTCTTAACATCTTCCCCGGCAAGCAGTTTTGAGAATGTGATACAATTTATCATATTTTCAGGGCTTTTCCCACAGGACTGGACATTATCCACTCCTTTTAAAATTGCTTTTATCTTCTTTACAGGATCTCCTGAATGGAGCTTACCATAGATCTCTTTGTCCATGCTGTCAAGATGCACTGAAATGAAACCGCCTTCAGACACCTCGACTGCATTTTTTGCCACTTCTTTATTTTGAAGAGGGATCCCGCTTGTCCAGATATTGTTCTTCAAGCCTTTATCCATGACGTACTTCATTAACTCATACCAGTCTTTTCTGACAAGGGGATCCCCGCCCAGCCAGTCAATAACCCTTACTTCCATTTTTGCGGCTGAATCAATTATCGCCAGGATGTCTTTTTTCGAAAGTTCTTTTACCTGTGTATCTTCTGAGGAAGCATAACAATAAAGGCACCCCTGGGGGCAGGCCAGGTTTGATTCTATCTGGACGGTATAGACCTTGCATTCTTCAAAATATTTAATTTCTTCTGTGTGGTCTGGATGAAAGCATCCATACATTATTATCGGATCTTTTTCATTCATTCAGGAACACTCCGCTGTATATTTAAGATGTTCATCTTCATATATTCTTCATATGTTCTTCATTATTCTTTATGTTTATTTCGCAAGGTGGCTTAAAATCACTGTCCAAGAACATTAATGGAAAACAGAGGAATAATTATCATCAGAACGACCCAGATAAATCCTGCCTTTGCGATCTGAAAACCTCCAATATTCTTTACGAATCTTTCCATAATGGCAAGGATGACCAGGGGTATAAGCATGGCATTGAAGATACTTGTGGATATTTCATGTTCAAGAGGAAGAAATTCAGTGAAAGAGCCCGGGTTTGTCCACCTTACCAGATAGAAAATAAGGGGCATGTGGGCAAGACCCAGGTAAGCAAATGTCAAAAGATGGATCTTAAGCCACGCTCTTAATCGCGGGTTTGGAACTACCAGTTCCGATCCTCTCTTTGTTTCAATAAAATACAGGATCACAAAGAGTATCAGAAGCCCCCCAGTTATCATTGTGGCAACCGCCCATGACCAGTAGGACAAAAGTGTGGGTACGATGATAAAAGCGCTGGTGACTGCTACTAACTGGCACGAAATGATCCTTGTGTTTGAAGCCAGGCCTACGGCAATAAAAGTTAAAGGAATGGCAAAATTATGACCCCACCTGGGATCTTCTCTGAAAAGAAAAAAAGCAGGGCCAAGCCAGAATAAGAGCCAGGCGATACCCAGGATAAGAATGCCGTTGCCTGCTGTCATCACCTTATCTTGATCAATTTTTAAATATCCCACAATGGTAAGAATTTTACCTCAATATATATGAACATTTCTGACATACTGTTATGAGATCATTCGAGATATGATATCCATAATAACCCCGGTATTCAATGAAGAAAAGAACATAAAACCATTTATTTCACATATTGGATCGCTGGATGGGGATTTTGAACTCATCATAGTGGATGGTGGAAGCAGCGATAGTACCGTTGAAGAAATACAAAATTGTATTGACATCTTCAATCACCAACTCATTTCGCTTGTATCAGGGCGTGGAAGAGCTGTCCAGATGAATAGGGGTGCAAAAATAGCGCATGGTGGAATTTTCCTTTTTCTTCATGTTGATTGTGTTCTCGAAAAAGATGCATTGATTATCATCGAGAAAGTTATCTCTGAACATAATATTGCAGGAGGAGGTTTCAAACAGGCATTCTCTGACCCCGATCTTTTCTTGAAATTCCAGAGCTACCTGGGAAATATCAGGGCAGGCTTGACTCAGGTGTTTTTTGGGGACTATGGAATATTTATAAAAAAAGAATTTTTCCAGAAGATAGGTGGATATGATGAGATCCCATTTCTTGAAGATGTTGAGATATGCAGGAAAGCAAAGAAATATGGAAGGCTCATGCAGGTCGATAGAAAGATTCTGACATCATCCAGGAGGTATTTGAAAAAAGGCAAGATCACATTGACAATTGCCTTCACCCTGGCAATTTTCTTTAACGATCTTGGGTGGCGTCCCGGTTTTTTGTGGAAATATATTGTCGAAATGTAAACCATGCGTATAAAAACGATACGCATGGTTATCAAATGAGTTAATTGAATTTTTTATTAAAAGAATTATCTTTTTTGACCTTTTCTTCCTTTCCTCTTTCTCCCATAACCATCTTCAACAGAGCAGATGCAACCTCAAGAGTAGTATAATCTTCCCTGGTGAGTTGTTCAACCATATTAATATATTCTCCAAGATGTCCTGTATCCATGATACCTTTAACTTTATCAAGCAGCAAATTCGTCTTGATCTCTTCGATATCACTTACAGAAGGAATTTTTTGGGGAATGATCCTGGATTTTGTAAATTGCTGGATCTGTCTGATCCTGTAAATTTCCCTTCCAGTTACAAAATTAATTGCTCGTCCTCCCTTCCCAGCTCTTGCTGTCCTTCCGATCCTGTGGACATAATTTTCATCATCTGCAGGAATGTCATAATTAAATACTGCCTCAATATCCCCAACATCGATCCCGCGGGCTGCTACATCGGTCGCCACAAGGATCTCGATCTCTTTTTTCCTGAATTTTGACATGACGATGTCTCTTTGTCTTTGCTGCAGGTCCCCGTGAAGCCCGTCAGCAAGATATCCCCTTGATTTTAATATATCGACCAGTTCGTCCACCCGTCTTTTCGTATTACAGAACACAAGTGACAGTTTTATATCATTAATGTCGATCAAACGCGAAAGTACCTCTGGTTTTAACTGGGATTTAACTTCATAATAAAATTGTTCTACTTCAGGAACTGTCATTTCCTTATGTTCCAGTTTGATCATCTGGGGCTTTTTCTGGTATTTTTTAGTCAGGTCAAGAATAGCTCTTGACATGGTTGCAGAGAAAAGAATGGTCTGTCTTTCCAGGGGGATCTTCTTCATTATGTGTTCAATATCTTCCCTGAAACCCATATCAAGCATCTCATCTGCTTCATCAAGGACCATCATTTTCACACTTTCCAGTTTCAAGGTCCTGCGTTCCATATGATCCATGACACGCCCGGGTGTTCCAATAATGATCTGGACACCTTTCTTTAATGCCCTTATCTGGCGGTCAATGGGCTGCCCCCCGTAAACAGGAAGGATCTCAATCCCTCTTTTATATTTTGAAAGTTTTTTCAGCTCTTCTGAAACCTGGATGGCAAGTTCCCTTGTGGGACATAAAATTACGGCTTGAACTGACAGGTTTTTCGGATCGACCTTCTCAATAGCTGCAATGCCGAATGCTGCGGTCTTTCCTGTACCTGTTTGCGCCTGTCCGATGACATCCTTTCCTTCGAGCATAAGTGGAATAGATTGTGCCTGGATCGGTGTAGCTTCCTCAAACCCCATATCTGTAATTGCTTTTTGTATATCTTTTGATAATTTTAATTCATTAAATCCTGAATGTTCCATGTTTGATCAATCTATAATTGTTCGTTGCCTTACTTATATGTATTATAAAATCAGTATAATTGAAAATTGCATATAACATGACTTTCGGACAAAGCCCATTTTTTCAACAGATTAAAGTGAATAACATTTAAGTATTAGTAGTTATATATAATAACTACAATGACTGAAAAAGAT
>JAPMTR010000101.1 GCA_026552975.1 Candidatus Methanoperedens sp. | reverse complement strand
TTTCATGAAAAAATTGCTCTATCTGTGCAGAGTAAGGGGAAATCAGGAAAGAATGATCGAAAAATACTGGAATAATAAGATTGCAACATCGCTGTTATGCATCGCTATTTCAGGATTTCTGATTGTTGAAATCCTGCTTAATCTTACCCCACCCATATCAAGGGACGCTCTGATCCATCATCTGGCTATTCCCAAGCTCTGGCTCCTGCATGGAGGATTTTACGAGATCCCCTGGGCGGATTTCTCATACTTTCCCATGAACATTGATCTTCTTTATCTTATCTGAAGATTTCTTTATCTCAAGAAGTATCAACCCAAGATCTGCATGAGGCTTGCTTATAACTATTAACAGCGCTTTTGGACCGACCCCGGTTCCAATTATTTTTCCATCCTTTGTCTCTACGATTATCCTTTCAGGAATTCCGTTCCCAAGCACTATAGCTGCGGTTTCAGCTGCCCCCATCATTGTTGCGCACATTGCCACAAATGTTTCAGGATGTTGTTTTCGGGATAATGTTGAACAAATTAGCAGGCCATCCCTGCTTGCAATCACAGATGTTTCTACCCCACCGGCATTGTTTATTTCCTTTAAAATCTTTTCAAGATCTTCAATAATTGACATTTTAAATAATGTCATTACAAGCTTCATTAGATATATGCTTTCTTAGTATAGTATAACTGTATAAATATTATATATCTCCAAAATATATTTCATATCCACCAAACATCTATTTTTCTTCTTTGAAGAATAAAGACAGGGTAAGGAGTGATGTATGCCCAGACCCGGACTTGAACCGGGGACTTCTGCGTCTTCAGCGCAGCGCTCTCCCAGGCTGAGCTATCTGGGCACATCAGGTGCTAATTGCCGACATTGTATATGTAGGCTTCGGAATGCCTCTGGAATAGTGCGAAATATGATTAAGGAAAGAAAAGTCTTTCGGTAGAAGGTGACCGTACCAAGTATTATCGATAGAGCTCTGTCGATCTTCTCCATGAAAGAATCATCCAAATTACCAAGTAACCTAATTATCCTTTTCTTATCAATCACTCTTATTTGTTCACAAAGAACAACAGAATCCTGGTTTAATTCTCCAATATCAGCGGGAACAAATACATGAGACGGTAATTGCGAATGCCGGATCTTTGTTGTAAAAGGTGCGATAATTGTATGAGGGCTGACGTTATTGGCACGATCGATCTGCAAAATGACAACAGGTCTTATGCCAGACTGTTCTGTTCCCATGACCGGATTCTAATCACATAAAACAACTGCTCCCCTATTAATAATCACCATTGAATTTCCCCACTGGCTAAGCGATTTTCGTAATCTTCAAGATTCTACAAATAATCACCAAAGTCTGATTCAGAAAGCTCAATACCCTCACTAAAGTTTATCCATAATTGCCTTCGGATGCTGTCATGCCTCATCATTATAAAATCAATAAAATCACTCACTTCTTCTGCTAGAGGTTCGGGTAACTGCCTGAGTTTATCAATGGTAATGGTACCATCATATACTGTCACAAATTTATCACTTTCATAGTCAGATAATGCTGCCCAACTGACTCATATTGTAATGTATGCCTTCCTTTGGATATAATTTTATCCTTATTTTCGAGTGATTTTTTTAGATGACTTAAAATCCCTCAGGCCTGCGCTGTCCTCCTCCACCTTCCGCTCATCATCTGAAAGCAGCGCCGCATATCCGACGCAACCTTTGCAGCCAGCAAAAGCAGATACTATGGACAAGATTTGTTCTACACTACCAGGCAAGTAAACTTTTATTCAACAACACAAATTGAAACGGTCACGGTAGAAGTAATACCAAGTATTAATATAAATAAAACCAATAACATGCTGAAGGTGACTGAATGGATGAACTGATGGAAAAAATTTTAAAACTTCAGTCTGATTATTTTAAACGAAGGAAGTTACTTCTTATTTTAGATTTAATATCTGTTTTTGCTATTTTATTTGCAATTTCTATTATAATTCAAGCTAAATTTTTCCTAATAAAGTCTTCCTTGGTTCCACAAATGATTCCAATTGAGATCATTCCACCGATTATTGCTTTTATTTTAGCTATAATAGTTGCTCTTTTACTGCATACAAACGATCATAAAATAAAGTTTAATCTATTAATTGAAGATAAGTTTCCTGAATTTAAAGAGAAACTCAGGACTGCTTATGATAACATCTCCGAAACTAATGTAATTGTGGAATCGTTAAAAAGCCTTGTTTTGAGTGGATTAACAATAGTTTCAGCCTCGAAACTACTAGAAACGAGTGCGATTATCACAAAAATAATTGTAGTGATAATATTTATTTCAGGGGCAACTGTAATTTCACTAAACCCCGATAAATATAGCATTCCGCCCGATACAATTGAAAATAATTTCAAGAATTTAACAGGAATTGGAACAGAAGACATGAATGGAACGATTGATATCACAGGCATCCCTGAGAATACTGATAATATGGGCACAAAAGGACGCGGGGATATTTTCGGAAAACCAAAAATAGCATCCATTGAAGGGAAGAATATCGATCTTACGCTATATATGGGAGATAATACAGGAACGACCGTTAAAGATTATACCCAGTCCAGCAACCAGTTCATTAGATCAGGTTCATTCCCCGTTGATGTCCTGGGTTCCAATGTTTCTGATGGCGGATACAGCATGCTTATGACAAAATCTGAAACTGAAAAGCAACTTATCAATAAATATGCAGTCGAAAGGAGTAAAATATGAAAGAGGTTAAAACATGAGTAATGAGACTTATTCAAGCTCGACAAGGATCTTCAAGGATCTTCTGGATGAAATAGGGAAAGTGGTCGTAGGGCAGCATGAAGCGGTCGAACAGATGATGATCGCGATCCTTTGCAACAGCCATGCGCTTGTTGAGAGTAATCCCGGACTTGCAAAAACACTTACCATAAGCACGATCTCAAAAGCTCTTGATCTTAAATTCAACAGGATCCAATGCACACCCGACCTTATGCCTTCGGATATCACAGGAACGTACATTATCGAAGATATCGGCGGGAAAAAGCAATTCAGATTCGAAGCGGGTCCTATATTTGCCAATATCGTTCTTGCCGATGAGATCAACAGGGCATCACCCAAGACCCAGAGCGCCATGCTGGAAGCTATGCAGGAAAAACAGGTGACCGTTGGAAATAAGACTTATTTGCTGGATAAACCATTCTTTATTCTTGCTACGCAAAACCCGATCGAAATGGAAGGCACATAC
Organism: Candidatus Methanoperedens sp.; assembly: GCA_026552975.1. Lineage (GTDB taxonomy): Archaea > Halobacteriota > Methanosarcinia > Methanosarcinales > Methanoperedenaceae > Methanoperedens. The sequence continues at coordinate 24,160 of JAPMTR010000101.1, read as the reverse complement.
CCGCTACCTGAGGCTCAGCTTGACAGGTTCCTTTTAAAGATATTGATGGACTATCCCACGTTCGAGGATGAAAATGAGATCGTGAATAGATATACAAAAAATGCCACTCCGACAGTAAGAAGCGTGGTCTCAAAATCTGAAGTCCTCGAATTGCAGAGGTTGACACGCGATGTCCCGATAGCAGAAGACATCAAGATCAGAGCTATTAAGATCGTCGAAGCGACGAGGGCGAAAAGTGATAATATCGAATACGGCGCTTCACCGCGTGCGTCAATCGGCATTATTCTTGCAGCAAAAGCCCGGGCACTAATGAAAGGCAGGAATTATGTGAGCAAAGAGGATATCGATGCGATGGCATATCCTGTATTGCGGCATCGTGTCATACTGACATTTGAGTCCGAGCGCAAAGGCATGACCACTGATCAGATGATCACGGATATCTTGAAAACTGTTAAGTAGTTCTGGTTTTCTGGTGTTGGTTATTTTTGACTCGATAAAAGACAATACTTAAATATTGTAAAAGCAATTTCAAATCATGAAATGTTTGGTGACAGGCGGTGCCGGGTTTATCGGGTCTCACATAATTGAGAATTTGCTAAAGCGCGGATATGAAACAATATGTCTTGACAATTTTGATCCCACCTATGATATAAACTCGAAAAAAAGAAATATCGCCCCCTTTCTTGAAAATGATAACTTTGAGCTGGTAAAAGGGGATATCAGGGACAGGGAACTGCTCAAAAACACAATGATTGACATCGACTACATTTTTCACGAAGCAGCTCTAGTATCTGTCGTTGAGAGCATGAAAGACCCTGTAAAGACTATCGAGATAAATACGATCGGAACTTTAAATGTCCTTGAAGCAGCTCTTTTCGCAAATGCAAAAAAAGTGATAATAGCATCCTCAGCAGCAGTTTATGGTGATGATCCTGAACTTCCAAAAAAGGAAAGCATGAAACCCTTTCCAAAGTCTCCTTATGCTATTTCAAAACTTGATTGCGAGTATGCAGCAAGAATCTATTTTGAAGAACATGGTTTGAAAACCACATGTCTGCGCTATTTTAATGTCTATGGACCCGGCCAGGACCCCACATCGCCCTATGCAGCAGCAATACCTATTTTCTTGCGAAAAGCCCTGAAGAACGAGAATATCGTGATCTATGGAGATGGAACACAGACACGGGATTTTATTTTCGTGGATGATATCGTTGCTGCAAACGAGCTGGCCATGTCAAAAGGGGATGGAGAGGTCTTGAATACCGCAAATGGTAACGTTACTTTAATTAATGAAATTGCGCAGGATATTATTCGAATAACCGGTTCAAAGTCATCGATATCACACGCAGAAGAAAGAAGCGGAGACATAAAGCACAGCCTTGCAGATATTTCACATATCCGTAATCTTGGTTTTAAACCTCAATACACAATGAATGAAGGTCTTGAAAAAACGATCGAATGGTTTAAACTTCATTGATTGAATTAAAATAATTTATTATAGGTTTGATCTGACATTTTGAGTTCATCGACTGTTTAAGAGCCTTTCAGGATGTGAAAAAACAGATATTTTATCATTTGATACAAAACACACAAGACAAACTCCTGTCCTTTTTGCGGCATCTATACCTGAATTGAGGGGCGCGGTTTTTGTCGCAACCAGCGGGATGCCTGCGCGCGCGGCTTTTAATACCATGCCTGCTGACTGCCTGCCTGATGAAAAAATGAAATGTTCACTTACGTCTATCCCTTTAAGATGGGCATATCCCACGACTTTATCAAAAGCATTATGCCGCCCCACATCGATGGAATTTGCAACACAAGTTCCTTCTTTGTTAATAAGACATGCAGAATGTGTCCCGCGCGTTTTCCTGTGTATTTCCGATTCCAGGTATTCAAGGCTTTTGCGGATCGCATCGACGCTAAATCTCGTGTTTGAAGTTACTGATATTGATTCATTTTCTTCCCATTTTACACCCACACATCCGGATGATCTTAATTCTCGCCACAGTTCAAGATGTTCGGTTTCCTTTACCTCAATATATATCCTTTTTTCTTCGATCTTCAGATCATTTATATGATCTGCATTTTTCACAAGACCTTCGCAAATGATATATCCAATAGCAAGCTCCCTGAGCATTTCAGGTGTAGCAAGTATTGATGCAATTGGCGTCCTGTTTAAAAAAAGTTCAATAGTTCCCTCAACTGCTACCGTATATTTTATTTCTTTCACCCCGTCGCGATCATATTCGATAGCTTCATAATCTTTTGTGTGCATTGTAAAAGTGGGTTTATATATTTATAATTTGTTCCATATCCTCTGGCGTATTGACATTTATAAACGTTCTTATGTCCGGATCAATATCCCTTATATCTTTCATGCCTATAGAATTTACATTCATCTTAAAAATTGGGGACAAAATTAAAGTCTCTCCGGCCTCGATGGCTTTTCTTGTCTCCCTTATCATTTGTCCGCATCTGTAAACCGCATGGAGGGGCTCAAAAAGGCCATTTTCCCGCCGGGGTATTACTGCGTCATAACCTTCACTCATCCTGAAAAGCATTTTTACAACATCCTCATCAATAAAAGGCATATCACATGCCGCAATAAAACAATATTCATTTTTGCAAAGACTAAGTCCCGAAAGTATTCCCGAAAGTGGGCCTTTATTTTCATACTTATCACATGAATATGCGTAACCTGGCAGTATCCGGGAAATTAACTCCTCCTGATTTTTATCACGCACCGAAATTATGATCTCATCAGCTACATTCTTCAGGCTTTTTATAACATATAAGATCAATGGCATACCATGGACTAACATCATCGATTTTTCCTGATAACCCATACGTTTTCCCCTGCCTCCGGCAAGGATGATCGCAGAATATGCCATTTTACCAACCAGGTCTAGATATGCCCCGCCTCTTTCAGACTGAAATGTCTCCCGTCGCCAATTATTACATGATCAAGAACGGTTATTCCCATAATAGTTCCTGTTTCAACCAATTTTTTGGTAATTTCAATATCTTCCCTGCTTGGGGTGGGATCTCCCGAGGGGTGATTATGAGCAACGATTATATGGGCTGCTGATTCTGTCAGCGCCAGTTTGAATACCTCTCTTGGATGCACCACGTTTGCGTTCAAAGAGCCTACAGAAATAACCTCTTCTTTCAAGATCTGATTCTTTGTATCAAGACAAAGCTCAATGAACATTTCTTTTTTCTGTTCCCTCATTCGCGGATACAATCTCCTGTAAACATCTTCAGGCGAGCTTATCTTTGGTTTTTCTATACCGCTGTAAGATTCAAGTCTCCTTGCTATCTCAAAACATGCCAGGATCTGTGCAGCCTTACTTTCCTTGATCCCGTGTATTTTCATTAATTGTGTGATATTTATTTGTGACAGCTGTTTTATATTATATTCTCCAAGGATCCTCTGGGATAGGTTGATAACATTCTCATTTTTCGAACCTGTCCTCAGGATTATCGCCAGGAGCTCGGAGTCGCTTAATGCCCCTGCACCACTCTTTATAAGCCTCTCACGGGGTCGATCCTCTTTTTGCATATCAAGGATCTTTATTTTGTATTCCTGCATAGGACCGTACAATTAGTTCCATACGCATAAAATTTTCCCAGGACAATAAGAGACGAAAAAATCCTGACAATAAAACTATAACAATAATCTAACATATAAGGAACTGAGGTAAAAATGGACGAAATTGATATTGTTCTAGAAGTAGATGGGGAAGAGATCCCCGTGAATGATTTTGTTAAGAATATCCTTTCAGGGATGATCAGGGGTTCAGTTGAAACCCTTCGCGGGGTTGGAGAAGAATGGAAAACCATTAATATCAAGTTAAAGAGGTAATACTGGACTTCCAGATTTTATCCTCTTTTTTTCCAGATCGTTTAATCTATGTTTGATCTGAATCTTATGATGCCAATATAAATAACATAAACAAACGCTAATAAAATAAAAATAAGTACCAATCCTAATATCCTCTGTACATCATCTATGAACATTGGGGAATTTGAAGTTAAAAAATGAGGTATATAAATTAACGCCACATGAAGAATTAAAATAAAAGCAAATGCAGCCAATAAAACTAAAACTTTCCTGATCTCGCAGTATTTTAAAAAGATCCTCGATCTAATAACATCCTGGTCTTTTTTCCACAAATAAATAGTTAGATATATCAAAATGATAAAAGTTAGGATGGCGATGGGCAGTACCAATAACTCATTTATGAGTTCTAAAACATTTTTCATATCCATCATATTAATGTATCCATACCGCCATCTTAAAGTGTCTCATTCCTATCCAAATACTTATATGAACAGCGACTAAATAAATTTATCTGATACCATGGACAAAATTAATCTGAAATTATTGAAACTTACCCAGGACGGAATACAGATCATTCCTGAGCCGTTCGAGTCAATTGCTAAAGATCTGGAACTAACCGAAAACCAGGTAATTGACCGGTTGTCCGAAATGATCAAAGAAGGTGTTATTAGGCGCTTTGGTGCTTCGATAGGTCACAGGGCGATCGGAATAACGGCAAATGCCATGTGCACATGGAATGTTCCTGATGAAAAAGTGGAAGAAGTTGGGGCCATCATGGCAGGATTCCCGGAAGTTACCCATTGCTATGAGAGGCCGCGATATCCAGACTGGAAATACAATCTCTTTACAATGGTGCATGCATATTCGCGTGAAGAATGCGAGAAGATCGCAAAAGAGATCTCCCTTGCAACCGGAATAAAGGATTATAGCATACTTTTCAGTGAAAGGGAGTTCAAGAAAACAGGCGTGAGGTTATGAGGGGGTTTTTGCCCTTAATGATAGACCTGCATGAAAAAGAGATCGTTATTTTTGGAGGAGGGGGAGTCGGTGAGCGCAAGGCATCATTTTTTTGCGAGCATGGAAAAGTAAAAATCATAAGTAAGGAATTTACACCCGGATTGGATATTTTGCATAAAAAAGGAAAGATAGAACTTATCAAGATCAACGATATTAACGACAACGAAATTGCTTCTTTTTTGAATAATGCTTTTATTGTTATTCCAGCCACCAATGATACGGTCTTTAACGATAAAATAGCCCGGATCGCAAAATATCAAGGGAAATTTATCAATCGTGTTGATGATATCGGGGACATTATCATCCCTTCAGTTATCACACGCGCAGATATCGTGATCGGCATTTCAACCGGAGGCCACAGTCCTGCACTTTCTAAATATATCCGCCATAAAATCGAAGGGGTCATAACCCCGGAATTCGCACAAATGTCGCGGCTTCAAAGTGAGATCCGTGAAAAATTGAAATCCGTAGTTGAAGAACAGAAAAAACGTAAAGACATATTATGGAATATCATCAATGATAATGATGTTTGGGACTCCCTGCGGGAATCATATGAAAAAGCATATATGACAGCATCAAAGCATATAAGGCAAAACGAAAATACGGAAAGGTAATTAATGACTGAAATATCAAGCATGCTAATAACGCACACAAAGGCGACCATTGTAGAGATGGAAGGGGCATGGCATGGAGGAATCGATCATCTTCTGGTGCACCTTAAATCACATGAACTTGTCCAGGAGTGTGCTGTCCTGAAAACGTGCAACAGGGTAGAAGTTTACGTAGTCTCCCCGAAAGGGAGCAAAGTTCTTTTTGAGTTTGCAAAACACATGAAAGTCTCATCACGGATCATTGATTTCCTCGATCATGATGAATCCCTCAGGCATCTCTTGCGCCTGACTTCTGGTCTTGAGTCAATGATCGTAGGTGAAGACCAGATACTTGGACAGGTAAAAGAATTGTTCATGATGGCAAAGAAAGCCGATGCCGTTGGAAAGGTCCTCGATACTGCATTCAATAAGGCCATCCAGGTGGGAAAACGCACGAGAACTGAGACTGGAATAAATAAAGGCTCAGTATCCATTGGTTCAGCTGCAGTTGAATTGGCTGAAAAGGAGCTTGGTGGGCTTGATGGAAAGACGGTAATGGTAATAGGCGCCGGAGAAATGGGAACACTTGTCGCAAAAGCGCTGGCCAACAAGAATATCAAAGTTATTTACGTAGCTAACAGGACACTGGATAAAGCAGAAACTCTAGCATGCGAATTGTGCGGAGAAGCTGTCCAGTATGACAAAATGGAAAAATATATTCCAAAGTCCGATGTGGTGATAAGCGCAACCAAAGCCCCTCATTTTGTTATTACCTATGACCTGATGTCAGGATTAATGCAGGAACGCAATAAGGATATTATGCTTGTTGATATAGGAAATCCCAGGAATATCGAGGGCAGTGTTGGTGAAATACCCGGAGTTAACCTTCATAATATCGACAGCTTAAGAAGCATCAGTGATGCAAACCTGGAAAAGAGAAGATCGGAAGCAAAAAAAGCTGAGATCATAATAGAAGAGGAACTGTGTCTTCTCAAGAAGCAGTATAAGCGCCAGCAAGCAGATTCGATCATTTCTGCTCTGTATTCCAAGGTCGAGCATATCCGGGAAAAGGAACGAGAAACTGCGGTAAATAAACTTAAGTCGAGACATACCATAGGTGAAATTGAACGTCAGGTACTCGATGATATGACTCATTCATTTGCTAAACAGATCCTGGCTGAACCAACAAAGATCCTCAGGAATGCCGCCGAACACGATGATGAAAGATTTCTGGATGCAGTAGCAGAATTGTTTAAATTGAAGATACAAAAAGAGAAGGCATGATGACCTATGTAATTTATTCAAGTTCTGCTTCTATCACTTCAAGCACACCATGATCAAGCATCCACATCTTCCTTGTTTCAATAAGTTTTATCCTTTTACTATAAAATGGGGCATTTAGAACAAGCGTTTCATATTCTCCGCCCTCGCCAGCAAGATGCACCCTGTACTTTCTGTTCAGTTCTTTTAGGTCTGATATCAACTTCATGTCAAAGTGCCTGCCCAACCAGGATTCATCCATCCCGCCGGCAGCCACTTTTACCATGATTATGTCCAAACATCCGATCATTTCAAAAAGCAGTTCTTCAGGGTCTTTGTGCCACAAAGGAGCATACATAACAAGACCAAGATCATCACAGATGCGCTTCACCCGTGATGCCTGGTATTCCGATTCGATCGCTCCCACAGCAACACCTTCCACTTTCAGGGGGCAAAGGGCTATTTTAAGATCTTCAAGCTCTTTTTCCTTCTCACCTGATGATATCTGTGATGTCAAAGGAATCCCGCAAGACTCTGAGATCAATTCTGTCAGGTGAATATTAGCGCAATGGAACATGTAGGAATCTTCATTTGCAGGTTTTATCGTCACCATGTCTGTTACAATATGTCCTTCCTGAATGGCCTTATAAATTGCAAATGAAGAGTCTTTGCCCCCTGAAATGAGTGCTGCAAGCTTCATTCTTATTGGGTGGATCTATACTTATGTCTAACTTCAGGATCTCTCTTTCTTCTTTTCCCTTCCACCTTCAAATTCATCTACATTAACAACAGTCAGCGGTGTATTTTTTAAAGATTTCCCTATTGTAGATTTGGCGATTCTTGCACCATGTTCCTCACTTTCTGCATCATACACTTTCATCTCAAGCAGGATCCCCACAAGAGCAGTTCCAGATGCCATGAATACGCTATCAAAAGCTTCACCACATGCTGGACAGCTTGTCGTTCCTACTTCTATCTCCACGAAATTAAGGTCGGGATTTAACATTTTTCCAACCTCAGATATCGCTATATTCATTGCATCTTCAACACTTTCTACACTTTTTACAAGCCATGCCGCTTCAAGCGTAACTATATAATTCGACATTTATATTTCCTCTTCAGATCGTAAACAGTTTTTCATCACTTACCTTAAATACGCCAAGTTTAACACCGGCATCAAGCCATGCATGTCCATAACTGAAACATACAAGAGCATTCACAAGATCACCTTCTTCGATGAAGTGGATCCCATCGTCGTAGTAAGAACCTGCCATATTTGAAAAATCTTCACACACTTTTCTTAGATGTGAATTTTCCTGGACGCCAACTTCAAAAGATCGTAAAGCTTTATTTAATAGCTCTTCATATCTTTTTACTTTTTCCGTAAGGTTAGCATGCTGTTTCACTTTCCTGTAATATACTGGCGATGATATGTAAAGGTTGTTGTAAAGGCTGATGCAAAGATTTTTGTATTTATTATTTTTCCACTCTGACAAGTAGATAATAGCCCAGACTATTGAAAGGGCTTTTCCATCTGACAGCATCTTCAAAAACCATGGACCATTTTTCATAAAATAATAAATTTTCTTTATTAAATGGAAAAACAAAAAGCAGCATACACCCCACACTTACTTTAAACCCGATATTTCCCAGGAGTCTCTTGATATCATTCCTGGAAAAATAATAAGTCCATAATCCGTTCACCGTATATTCTTTGCTTCTCATTGAAGCTATCAGCCAATTAAACTTAAATCTCAAAAGCGCATAGATCCACCATGTAAGGTTCCACCGATTTACTACTGTAAAAATAGCGGTTGCATCACTTTTCAGGACCCTGAAGGTCTCCTGGAATGCATTATGTACATGCGGAATATGATTGAAGACCCCAAAGATCGAAATCAATCCCTCAAAACTCCTGTCGCGAAAAGGAAGAGCTTCTGCGCAAGCTAAGACAAGTGATAAATTCTCCTTTATATTTCCTTCTTTTGCGCTTTTCTTAGCTTTTAGTAACATTTCCCGCGAAATATCCACACCAACGACCTGATACCCCTTTTTTGCCAGGAACAATGATTGTTCTCCTGTCCCGCAGCCTATATCAAGGATCATACCGGGCTTTAGGCTTCCAAGAATGACCATTTTCTCGACAGACCGCATATAATTAAGCCTGAGATTATTGAATCTTTGGTCATAATCCCCTGCAAGATCTTCGTAGTATTTTAATATGCTGGCCCGTTTTGACATGATTGCGGCTAACTGGAAGCTTTTCATGGATAAAGATTTAGTATCAACAATTACAATTTATATAGTGATGTGGACTCTAATCCAGGAAAAATTCAGGAACCACCCGGCACAGGAAAAAGTCATCAGACTTCTTCTTAAAAGGGGATTCCAGATAAATGCAAAGGGTAGAGTAGTATCAGGAACTATAGAAATACCCCATACCCAGATAGCAAATGAGATCCAGGTGGATAGAAGAGTGGTTGATGCCACATGTGAAACTATATCCATGGATGAAAAACTTATGCAGATCTTTGCCAATGTATGCACAATGCCTTTTTTAAGGGATGTAGCGCCATTGCTCGGTCTTGGAGTAGTCGTCATTACACCAGATAACGCCTCACGTAAAGGACTTCTGGGAGAGGTCGCAACCTCTGTCGCCGAACACGGTATAACCATCAGACAGGCTGTTTCTGACGATCCCTTTCTAACTGAGGACCCACAGCTTACTATAATCACTGAAGGAAAACCCGGTGGGGAACTGGTGGAATCGCTTACCAGGATAAAAGGTGTAAAAAGTGTGACTGTGTATTAGATATCATCAAACAATATAAATCCAAAAAATAACTTCATCCCGATCTCGTCGAATCCCTCAAGATCATCCCGCTCTATTGTAACACTATTCGGGGCTGTCAAAGTCCCCTCTGTTTTTGAGGTCTCATGGATAACAATAGCATCAGCCGTAATTTTACCCAATATCTTGCTATTTCGTCCTATGGTAACTTTTCCCTTGTGTGAAGTAAGATTTCCATGGATCACACATCCATTTCCGATCTTAATATCACCTGAGGTACGGATGCTTCCGAAAAGTGTATTATGGTTTCCCATGTTCATTGAACGCGCCCGGATATTCCCGAGCAGGCGGCAGTGGCTTCCGATCTTTGCGCGGGTGCTTGTTTTTATGGTATCAAGATCTATCTTTGCCCGGTTTGGTATAGCCAGTATTTTGTTATCGGGAGTTTCATCCGAGAATAACTCTTGAAGAGCCTTTTCAACCTCTTCTTCACTACCAAGCTGAAGCAATGCTATCATATAAAGATAAATGAACAAAACAACTGGAAGGGGCTGGCGAACGACCAGCCACCCTTTAACATCATAACCGCCATCTATCTTGACATTGTTCCCTACGTCAAGATTTCCTGCTGCAAAGAGTTTACCTGTAATCTTAACGAATTCACCGAGATATGCATCTGACTTTGTCCTGACTTCCCCCTTTATCTCAGACCACATGTCGATGCGGACGTCATCATGGGAAATGACATTACCATTGATCTTGACATGCTCACCTGCTACGATCAGGTTGGCGATCAAACCATAACCCAGTTCTGCGTAATTCCCAACAAGGACGTCACCCTGAACGACTATAGAATGCTCTTCTATAACAGTATGATCCGGTATTATGAGTCCTTTTAATTCGGATATGGCAAAATCCTCCAGTTCCTTATAGTTCCAGGGTATGATAAATATTAATATCTACAACGCCGATTTGAGAGCATGTGCGAACTGAAGGTAATCCTGAATGGAACGATAATTATGGAAGATGTGGTTAGAATAAAAAAAGATAAGGATACGGTAAAAATCCAGAGCCTCCTTGGTGAGGAAAAGACCATTAAAGGCGTTATCGTGGATGTCAATCTGACAAAACAGGAAGCTATAATAGAAGGGGCATAAACCAGGAAAAATTATGAAAGCAAAAGTCGCAATTAATGGTTATGGGACGATCGGAAAACGTGTGGCAGACGCTGTGGCTGCGCAGGACGATATGGAGATCGTGGGGGTGGTTAAGACAAGACCCAGTTTTGAGGCGAGAATTGCAAAAGAAAAAGGTTACGATATTTACACACCATCTGATGAGAATCACGCAGAGTTCAAGAAATCAAAGATCGATGTCAACGGAACACTTGCTGAACTCCTTGAAAAAACTGACATAGTTATTGATGCGACTCCCGGAGATACAGGTGAAGAGTACAAAAAGCTCTACCAGGAACATGGGGTCAAAGCCATCTGGCAGGGAGGGGAAGACCATGAGCTGACAGGATTTTCATTCAATTCTGAAGCTAATTATAATGATGCGCTGGGACGTGATTTCACCAGGGTGGTTTCCTGCAACACAACCGGTCTTGTCAGAGTTTTATTTCCTTTAGATATTGCATTTGGCGTTAAGAAAGCAAGAGTGACATTGATGAGAAGAGCTGCAGATCCCAATGATATTAAAACGGGTCCTATAAACTCCCTTATTCCTGATCCGATCAAACTCCCATCCCACCATGGGCCTGATGTTAATTCGATCCTTCCTGGTATCGATATCACCACGATGGCAGTAAAGACATCAACCACGCTCATGCACCTGCATGCGATCAACATTGAGTTAAAAAAAGAATGCAGCGACTTGGATGTTTTAGGAATATTTGAGAAAAGGCCGCGAATAAGGCTCGTAAGCAGCAAAGACAGGATAAAATCAACTGCAGAAGCTATGGAATTGGCCAAAGACCTTGGAAGGCCAAGAGGCGACATGTGGGAGAACGTGGTCTGGAAAGACTCTATCGCTATCAACAAAGGTGAACTTTATTTCTTCCAGGCGATCCACCAGGAATCTGATGTTGTGCCTGAGAATGTCGATGCCATAAGGGCGATGCTTGAAATGGAAAAAGATGGGACAAAGTCAATAAAGAAGACGAATAAAGCTATCGGGATCAAATAGATCCCTATAGTACACCTTTAGTGCTTGGAACACCTGAACCTATGACCTGCACGGCTTTCTTTAACGCTATCCCGAAAGCCTTGAAGATCGCCTCTGCCTTGTGGTGGTCATTCTCTCCAGTGGCCTCAATGTGAACATTGATCCCTGCATTTGCTATTAACGATTCAAAAAAATGCTCAATATTGATGGAAGTAAGCCCGCCAATAACCGGGTTCTGGAATTTTGCATTGAAAACAAGAAAACTGCGTCCGCTAATATCAACTGCCACCGACGCAAGCGCCTCATCCATAGGAATCCTGGAGTCCGCAAAACGCGTAATGCCTTTTTTATCTCCAAGAGCTTTAAGAATGGTGCTTCCAAGTGTTATTCCCACATCTTCGACCGTGTGGTGATCATCGACAGTAATGTCGCCACGTGCTTTAATCGTTAGGTCAAAGGAGCCATGTTTTGCAAAAGAGTTCAGCATATGGTCAAAAAACGCTATGCCTGTATTGATATCAGAATTTCCCACCCCGTCAAGATTGATCTTTAATTCGATGTCGGTCTCATTCGTTTTTCTCGATAATCTGGATTCCCTCATGGAGAGAATATATTATTTGTGCTTAATATAAAGTTATTGTAACAATATTTTGTATTCTATCATTTTTATACCGGCAAGAGTTAAGTAGTTTTCAGATAATCTAATATTTAAAGATTTAAATATTAGACGGGTAGAATGAAAAAAGCACATGCATTCAAAGACTCAGAAATAAACCATGTGAAATTACTGTCGATCCTGGTGACAGTATTTCTAATCGGCTATTTTCTTCAAAAAACAATAGACGGGCCTGGTAATCTTCAGGAGCTTCCAGGTGAGTATTTAGAAATGACAGCACAGCTTTTGACAGTTTTCGTTTCACTCTCCATCTTTTCCATAACTTGGATCGCATCGGACAGGAACACAGACAATCATTCTCTGTTCCTGGGCTTTACATTCCTCATTGTCGGATTTTTTAATCTGTTCTATATCTTTTCCAATCCGTCCATGCCAGCGTTCTTCACTCCAAATTCCGATAATAAAGCCGCATTTTTCTTGATAGGATCAAGGACGGTTTTAGCAACATTATTTCTTGCAAGTGTATATATTTATAAAGAAACTTCGCCAAAATTGATCAACAAATTCGTTTTAATGTTGTTTTCACTTGCTATATCGGTCATTTCGATGACATTTGCTATTATTTATAAAGATTCTCTTTTCATGATCTATGATTTTTCAGGTTTTTCAAGATCCAGTTTCTACTTTATTATTATCGCTGCAGTTATTTCTCTTGCAGGTTACCTTTATGCAAAAAGGATAAAAAAAACTGGAGAAAAAGACCAGATCTTCCTGATATATGGCATCGTTATAGTATTTGTTAGCAGTGTCGTCTTTTTATTTTTTGAATATTCTGGAAGTTTTTTGATGGTAACCGGATACTATTTTATTTATTTTGGATTGTATAGGTCATCTGTAGAATTGCCTTATGAAAGACTGGCGCGCGCTGAGGAACGACTTTATCAGGCGGCGCAAGAAAATTATAATAATTTGATCGAAAATGCAAATGACGCCATAATAGCAACAGACCTTGAAAACACTATAACTGGATGGAATAAGGCTGCTGAGAAATTATTTGGATGGACTGCGCCTGAGGTATCAGGAAAAATATACTCTAAAATATTAGTCCCGGATAATTTAATAGAAGACAGATATAAAAACAATAAAAATCCGTTGGGTGAGATAAGTTCTCCAACTATGGAAACGATCCGCCTTCGAAAAGACGGAACTAAGATCGATGTGAGCCTTACAATATCTCCAATCCTGAATGAAGATAAAAAGGTAATAGGTCTCTTTGATATTATCAGGGATATAACCCAGCACATACAGGCTGAAGAAAAGCTCAAAAAGGCAAATATTGAGCTTAAGAAAGCGGATGAACTTAAATCCCAATTTTTGAGTGTTGTTTCCCATGAGATGCGCACACCTATAACTCCAATTAATGCCCAGCTTCAATTGATGCTTACAGAATACCTGGGAAAGATCACGGATAAACAGAAGAACAGTCTTGAAATGATCAAGAGGAATACAGAAAGGCTTGACAGGTTCATAGGGGAAGTCCTTGACATTTCCAAATTTGAAGCAGGCGTAATGAAATTTGAATTTGCCCCTGAGAATATGAACAAAATCGTTGGAAATGCAGTTGAGATCATGAAGATCCAGGCTTTGAATAAAAACCTGGAACTCCTCTTTAAAGAAGATAAGGTTCCTGAAGTTGTGATCGATAAAGACAGGATCACCCAGGTAATTATGGACCTTATCAATAATGCAATTAAATTTACAGATACCGGAGGAGTAATAGAAGTTGAATTATCGGGAGATATCGATCATGCGATAGTAAAAGTGAAAGATAACGGGATCGGAATTAAAAATGAGGATATGGAAATGTTATTCAGGCCATTCCAGCAGCTGGATTCAAGTTACGGGCGCAAATACGGCGGATCAGGACTTGGGCTTGCCATATGCAAAAGAATAATATCATTCCATGGTGGAAAGATATGGGCCCAAAGTGAGTTTGGAAAAGGGTCAACTTTCCAGTTCAGGATCCCTTATACACATAAGGTCAAAGATGAAAAAAATGGTTCGATTTTATTTGAAGAAAGCATAAAGGAGACATAAGATATGAGCAAGATAATGATCGTGGATGATAATGTTGATATTGTTGAGACTCTAAAGACAATAATGGAAATGGAGGGACATATTACCCAAATAGCATATAACGGCGAAGAGTTCCTCAAAAAAGTAGGAAAATTAAGACCGGATCTGGTACTTCTTGATGTAATGATGCCTGGTATAAAAACCAAAGATATCCTTATAAAATTAAAGGAAGCAGATCTGGATGATATCAAGATCATGATCATTTCAGTAGTAAGATTTTCAGAAGAGGAAGAGAGAATTCTAATGGATCAATATAAAATCAAAGACTATGTTACAAAACCGTTCGATGTCCCTGATCTTGTGGCCAGGGTAAGAAATGCGCTCCTATAGCCTGAAGGGGAAATATATCAAGACAAAGACAGGAAGATAAGATCATGAAAGATGGTTATGAAATTGTGGCAGTGAATTACTGGAAATCTGTAAATAATGAGATCAAGCGAATATTGCTGGATTTCTGGAATACATTTTTGCTTATCCATGATTCCCTGGATTTCCCGGAGATCGTAGGTTTTCTTAACAAGATGCCGTATCCTGGAAAAATTATGTATATTTCATTGATAAAATCAAACGAATCAATGAAACCCCACCTGAAAAACCTGAAATCAAAGATATTTGTTATCGATTGTGTCTCAAGCATGATATTTGAACCAAAAAGCACGAAAGATTGCCAGTTCGAACCCACCCCTTCAAGCCTTGATGAAATGATGAGTTTGATCGAGAAATATATAAAGATCGCAGAGCCTGACCTTATTGTAATAGACTCAATTTCACAATTTATTGATTTTTCATCTGTTTCAAATCCAAAAAGTAAAGAATTGTATAGTTTCCTGGATCAGTTGAAGAACAAATACTCAAGTACTCATTACAGGTTCATTCTTCTGTATGACAATGTTCTTTCAAGCGAGCTTGTAAATTTACCATTTATGAGCGTGGATGTTATCCTGAAGTATGAGATACTGACAGGAAGGATCGATGGTAAAGACCGTATTTGAACATTGTGAAGAAGAACAGGTGTATAATAACAAGCTAAAGCTTTTTATGCTCAGTTGAGAATATATTAGTATGCTTCGCCAGAGATTTGTAATAGATACCAGTGCCCTTACCGATACTCAGACACGCGAGCTTGAAGGAGGAACACTTGACCTTGCAATGGGAGGTATCCTTGATATTATCGCAGAAGGACGGCTTCATCTTGGTATTAGCTGCTATATCCCCTATCCTTCGGTCTATACTGAAATGAGGGAATTTGCAAAGAATAATGGGTGCGGGGAGGATACACTGGCCAAGATGGACACATGGCTTGTGAAGAAAACACCGGACAGGTATGAAGTGAAAATACCTTCAAAGATTTTTTACGATTACGTTGATTTCATGCGTGGGCGCATCAATAAAGGTATGAACGTGGCAGAGGACGCGATATGGGAATCTGCGACAGAATGCCTTTTCAGGACAACAAATGCAAAAACAAAGAATGAGATCGAACCTGAAATAGAACGAAATGTGATAGGCGGGATCATAAGTTCTTTCCGCGATAAATACAGAAATGCTTTACGTTACGGTATACTTGACAGCGCGCCGGATATTGATGTACTGCTTCTTGCCAAAGAACTCGATGCAGCGGTAGTAGCAAGTGATATGGGAATTCAGAAGTGGGCAGAGCAGCTCGGACTTCGTTTCGTTGAGGCAAAATCCTTTCCTGCCATGATAAAAGAATATTTAAAAAGGATAAAGCCAGAAATAATAAATAGTATATAACATTAGTGACTCTAAATCTACGCAATCAGTGGATAAAATTATGTGGAGAAATATATTATGATTTTTTATGTTTACATTGCAGCCTTTGGATTTATTTCTATAATGTTCCTAACTCTTAGGGATATCCGAATATTTCGGCGCACAAAGATCGATTCGTACAGGAAGGGGGCACTTCGGGGGATGCTTACAGGCGCCCTGGCATTATTAGGGATGAGCTTCACAGGAAATCCGGGTTTTGAGTCCGTTGGGCTTACAGTGGTTCTTGTTGCGGTTTATTTCAATAACAAGGGCAAACGTGAAGATGTTTTCGGGGATGCGCCACTGATGAAAAGGGTGCTTGGTGAGACCACAGTTAAAAAAAGTTAAAGCTTCCGGCAATTCAATTAGAAAAGGTAGCTTTTATGTCTGATAGATCGAATGCCATGTAGCCTTTTTCCCTGATTTTTTCTTTACCTGTGATTTCTTTTGTATACTCAAGAGTATATTACTTTAAAGTATATATTGTTTCAGATGAAAATAAGCCTCAACTGATCAATTATCTAAAGCTACCAATAAAAACAAGTCGGGCTTTGTTTAAACACTGCCGTAAAAAAAGTGAAAAGAAAATCGGTGTAATTTACACCAATTTCTTTATCGGATGCGACTCAGCCAATACACTCAGGCCGAGGTCTTTTGCGGTCTCACCGAGCATTATGTCAACCATTGCGACTGCCGGGAATACGCGCTTTAAGTTCTCGATCGGACCATAAAGCAGGAAATTTGCACCCATGATCTGGGCGACAAGGTTTGTGCCAATGTCCACCGGTGGCCAGGATTCAGTCTTTGCTTCTGGATCTGTTTTCTTGTATTTCTTCATCCAGTCCCAGGCTGATGCCATGTTATGGAAACCTCCGCCTGCTGGTAAGCCTAATTTGCCTTTGATGGCAAGGACCGACCTGATGGTGGCTCCGGAACCTGCTCCAAGAGGGGTTGCTGCTACGTCAACAAGGGGTCTGGTGATCCCGACTTCCTTTGCGACATCAAGCATACCTTTTGTTTGACCTGTGCCTCCTTTCTCAAGTATCTCAAGTTTTCCTTCGACACTTGGATTTGTGGCATTGAACGCAAGAACGATCGCTGAGGTCATTTTGCTTTCCTTGATAGCTTTGATCTCTTCTGCAGCTATGCTGGCATTTATGGAATTGTGGATCGCACGCTTCTCAACACCGATCTCTTTGACATATCTTGCAGCAGCTGCCCTTGTAGCACCATCTGAAGAATCGATGAGGAAAGGTATGTCATCGCATATATCTACGAACCAGTCAATATATTTCTTGATTGCTTCAGGCGTTTCGCCAACAAGCTGATTGAAATAGGGATTTCCAGTAGTATCTCCCATGACTTCCTGTGCGTTCCATAGCTTTTCAGCTGCAGCTTTGTCAAATACTCCATGGTCTTCATCAGTTACGATCTTATGTTTCAAATAAAACATTGTACTGACAAGTACTGTTGGATATTCCCCGGGCTGTCCGCCGACTTTTATTTTACCGAACTCATATACATCTTGTTTCTTATCAAATCTGAACATCTTGGCACCTCACTTAATCTAATCCTAACATTTTCCTTATGGCATTGATCAGCAGCGGGTTTGAAAGCGCTGGTGAAAGAATTATTAACAGATATATTACAATTATCGTTAACGAAGCACATATCCCATAAAGAATTCCGATATCTCTTCCGATCTTTTTTCCATATCTCTGGTATACTTCGGAATTTGTGAATTCAATCTTTTCTTCGATATCATTCAATTTCTGGAGAACGTTCTTGTAGTCCTCAGGGTCTACTATTACTATAGGAACTTTTTCGGTCATCTTTTCACCCCATCAAATATACAGGAACAAGCACTGCTATCATAACGATCACAAAGCCGATTATGAAACCGGTCACGCCTGTTGCGCCTACACCTGATTCAAGCTTCTGGTTCCTTGCAATAAGCTGTCCCCGGAACCTTATATCTTCTACAAGCGATTCTATGACAGCCATTGAAGGGGCTACCACAGTGGGTACGCCTTTTCCGTACTCGTATTCTTTTTCTGCCATTGTTTTATCCTCCGCCTGCTATCAATATTCCTAAAAGGGTCAATCCAACGACAAGACCGATCATGATGCCTTCGATCTTCCCGGCATAAACCCCGGACATAAGCTTGTTCAAATTTCCAAGGTCAATCGTGCGCTGCTGTATACCCCTTATCCTTAACTGGATCTGGGCAATTTCAGCTGACATCGGCTTGACTCCACCTGTTTCCTTTGCTTCTTCCTTCTCGCCGACCTTAATGATCATCGGGTCACCTGCAAAGGCTCCGGGATCTTTTGCTGCAAGTTCTTTTATCTTTGCGATAATTGCGGCTTCATTCTCGTTCCCCACCATGTCCACGATCTCGATCTGCTCCTGGAATCTCTTCACGGAATCATCAGGCAGGTTCTCTATGTAAGGAATGGCTCCTGTTGAACCCACGATCCTGTTATCTTTCAGTCCATTCTTATGAAGCATTATTATTGCTTCGCCAGATATGTGGCCTTTGACTTCAGAACCTGCGACAAGCAGGAAACGGATGTTGGGGTTGGAAATGACATTTGCCACTATTTTTTCAATACCAAGGTTCTCTGTTTTATGCGGTCCTGTGATACATGCGCCTGCCGCTATCTGCGCCGCACCCTTAAGGTGTGAGCCGCATGTTGTGACTGCGACTGGATTTTCCGGGTTCCCGGCATCATATTCACCTTTAACAACAGGCCATCCTGCTGCTGGTTTAACTTTATTTGCCATTTACATCCCTCCAAACTTTGAAAGAACAAGCAATAAAAAGGCCACGACAAAACCAACAGTCGCTCCGTAGAATGCATTTGTGACTATTCCCGCGTAATAGGAAGCTTTCTCTCTTCCAGGGAACATACTCAATAATTTTGCACTCGGCTCAAGACTGTTCATCATATCTGTGACGATATTATCCAGTTCATCCAGTTGTGATTTCACACCGTCAAGTGAATATTCCACAACATCGTCCTTTTCTTCTGCTATGACACCTGTTGTTGGGTTTAAGATCAGGTGTAATTCAGGGGCAACTCTTATATGACTCATTTTTATGCCTCCGTCTTCGGGATCAATCCGGTTCCGACAACTGAAGAAGCATCGAGATAGACTTCATCCCAGAATTTCTTATAGAATATAAACCACAGGACAACTCCGATCAGGAAGGTTATTATTCCAGATGTTCCAAGCGTCATGATCGCAGCAATACCTATAACTGCCATTGTTATAGCGCCGGTGGAGCCTGCCAGGTACAGTAACCTTTTTTGTTTCTCGTCAGGTCCAAGACATGCATTGAACGGATGAAGGATCGCCATTGCACCCACCCAGAAAACAGCAAGCATTACACCATTATCATAAACATGTAGCATAATGTTGTTGAATTCAAAATTACCTGCGACTGCAGAGCTAAATCCGATAATTACGATCGCTCCTGCTGCTGCGATCTCGGTCATACACCGGATCATAACGGGTATTTTCATTTTTATTACATTCTGTGCGAACCAGCCTATTATGAATCCAATTACGGATGCTGTTACAAGAGCTACGATCGGGCCTGCAATGATGTAAGTTTTTACTATTGCTAGACCAAAGGTTGCAGCAATAATACCCATTCCCATTGCGATCTGCCCTATAGAGGGCACACCGGTTCCAAGACCGTATTTTGCAACACGCCTTACTGCATCAGCACCCCACATTACTGCACATATCCCGCCAAGCGCGCCAAAGGCTGGGGCTATTGTAATAATAATATCTGCTATTGGTCCTCCGATTATGTCACCTATTAAAGGTAGGAGAAGCGTGAGATATATACCGATTAGACCGCCAAATATCCCGAAGGCCATCAACTGGTTTGGTGATCTTTCTTTAATATCGCTCATGCGACCATCCCCTGTGCGATCAAAACAGCCACAATTCCGCATATCAGGCTGATCGCAAAGCTTGTGAAAATGTCTTTGCCTATAACTCGCTTGAACTTGGGGTCATGTATTCCTTCGATAGTTCCGCCTACACCGTATGACGGGATAACCGCATTAACATAGAAAACGCCCATTGTAAAAACACCTGCCACTGCTGCAGCACTTGCTGCTATCAATGGTGTATATATCTGCATGAGAGTAAAATATATGAGTCCTCCACCTGCGCCTCCTAATGCTGCACCAATGATACCGCTAACAAAACATATTGTTGGAATACCGTGACCCTGGGTGCCTTTTGACATATAAAGATCCTGCCTATCGCCAGTTATCGGGTCTTTTTTGACCTGGGCTGAAGCAAATGGAACTCCAACACCGAATGCATAGATCAAAGAACCTGAAAACATTGCACTTGCCAGCATGATCATTGATCCCATAGCTCCTGCTGCTACGACCAGCACCATTGAAGCTTCCGGCTCATTTGCGTACATGTAACTTGCAGTTATCAAACCTACAAGACCCGAACCTGCTGCAAGTTCCACAGTACCTGTTCCGATACCGGTCGCCTGTGCCATGGCTGCGGGTGCTCCTCCCACTGGCATAAAGTGAACAGCTGCACAGATAAATGCGCCACTTATTGCGATGAGAAGAACATACTCAATCAATAAACTTGGTTCAATCGCTAACATTATGCTTTAGCCTCCTTTTCATTTTTCTCTTCTTTGTATGGGCCATACGCATCCCTTACCGAGATCTCCAACAACCGGTTCAAAATGATGAACACTAATACGATCAGGATCCCTACTCCAACTGCTGTCCATGTATATCCCCATATCGTTGTGGGCCAGCTTGAAAAGAATACGGTAAGACCAAGAGCAAGTCCTGTTACGGGCCCTCCGAACTTGGCGCAGAACCAGACATTATCTATGCTGTTCCTGATACCGGATTCGGCCTTCCTGACAATTCTTCCTGAAAGGGCTGTGTTAAGACCGCATCCGAATTCGCGGTTCTGGAATTCACGTTCGCCTCCATAATGGACATCTCCCACTGAGGAACCGATAGCTCCTGCGGAAATTCCCCATATCAATGCAAGGAACGGGATCGTGAAAGGATAACCTAGAATTTCATACTGGATATAGCATATAGCCACAAGACAGAAGTTCATAATGAAGTTATGCGCCATGATCGTTGGCGTTGTGTATCTCATTATATCCATGTAAAGGGGCTGCTTGAACCTTGCCTGGCTTGCTACTCTTCCTGCATATGAAGTCGTTGCATATATCGCAAGTATTATGGCTCCTACAAATGCGCCAATTACTATAGCGGTCAATGAATAGTAATTCTGGCTTAAAAGTACTGATGTAACAGTTCCGGCGACCACTGCTGAAAGGCCATTGCTGACCGGTTCACCTGATACCGCTTTATTATAAATCCTGTGCAAAAACCCCATCTGGGGCGCTAATTGTACCTGAGAGTTAGGATTGCTCTGAGAACCAACATCTGATTCCAGATCCTCAAGACATCCTGCAATAGTCGCAAGAGCTCCCATAAGTGCCAATATAGCCATACTCATGGTTAAATCTAATACCATTTTATTATATCCTCCTTTATTGAATTCAAATCACCATAAAAAATTGTTATGGAATGGTTTTATCGGATTATCCTATTATACATTATAAATGTTTCGAATATTATCGGCATGTCTGCTTTTTTACTCAGCTGCCCTGGAACCGATAGATATATCGTGCCAGCCTTGACCAGATGTTGCACAAAAGTACAAATAAATATGTTATTTACCCATTCAGGAAAGAATTATATCATTTCAGGATAAATTATTTATTTCATGATAACGTTTAAATATTGCTTTAATTTTTAGCATCATTATGACAGATATTTATCTGGCATATAGCGGTTGTATTTATCAAATCCTTCAGGCTATTTTATCTGGAAATCAGGGGCACAGCCACGCCCCTCTCTCCTATTTTTGTTATTTGAATTATCTCACGGAGACAAAAAAGAATAAGTTGTGATACATGATGACAGCGGATGTTATTATTAAAGCGTTTGTAGAATCGGATGAAGCCTTCATCACAAAATTAAGACTGACGATAAAAGACGAATTGAATATGACTGTCGGGGAATTCAGTGAACAATCAGGTATCCCGGCAAGCACAATTTACAAGTTATTATCAGGCCACCGTGAACCTAATGTTAAACTTTTCAGACAAATAGTGTCATTTTTAAAAGAAGTGGAAGGAAAAAATCAAGTTGAAAAGGAAAGATCAGGTTTCATAGCGGTGATCGCAGCAAGACCTGTACTTGATCGGATCTCAGAAAAAAAGATCAAGGTAAAAGACCGTCTTCTCACCATCAGGGAATATTCAGCTACTTCGATGGAAGAAGCCATTGTCGCTGCAATAAAAGCAGAGAGGGACGGTGCAATAGCAGTAGTTTGCGCACCGATTGTCAGTACCACGATCGAAAAAGTGCTAAGAATTCCTGTAACCAGTATCATGCCCAGGGATAGCCTTTTCGAGGCTATTGAGGTGGCTGCAGGAAAGATGAATTGAAAGTTTCTGATTCCGACCAATTAAATAATAAACTATTTTTACCTGAGCGGTCTTGGCTGTTTATTTTCAGGCAACACCGGCAGATCCGCCGTATTTACAAGAAGCGGTGAATCTATTTCCTTCGCCCTTTCAAGTATCAGTTCTTTTCCTTTTTGCGTTAATCCGAACATAGGAACTGAAGTGCCAGCCTGGATCAGAGGTGTCACAAGATTTCGAACCATTTTGGAGGCGCATCCCGTTATTATGTCCATTTCCTTAAGAAGATCCCCGGCTTCTTCTCTCTCGATTCCAGTCAGGTGAGCTCCTATCAAGATCAGGTCAATATTTTTGTCCTTCTTGATCGCTCTGAGTATTACTGCATCTGCCATTGAAACAACACTAACCGCGATTTTCCTAAAGCCAAGATCGCATGCTTTTATTAGGCCATTTATCTGGTCTATGCTTGCTTTTTCCTTATCAAGAACAAAGCCACCTCTTGATTCGATCCCGGCAATTATTTCATCAATGGGTTCAGTTTCAATCAGCCCTGACATCAAAGCCCCCATACCCTGTACCAATCCGGGATCGGCTGTTATTACAGTGCCAGCTCCATCGCATACGGTTACGGTGCAGTCAATAAGCCCTCGTCTGAGTCCGGTCATCATTATCTCACTCGCCCCAAAATTAACAAAAATGCCATAATCGAACCTTCTTTTAGGTGTGAACATCCCCAGTTCACTTATCCTGTACTCCATGTTCTTTTTTGCTTCTTCGCTAGTAAGTTTTGAGACATTTGAGAATTTACTGAAGATCGGGCACCAATCAGCTATTGGCTCACTCACTTCCATGACTTTTCCGTCCTTAATTACAACACGCGCTTTGCCGAAAAGTTCCATCACATGAGCCATTTCAGTCACCTGCGAATTTGTAGAGTTCAAGCAATTCAGATGCCTTAATTTTCGAGATCCTTGTTCCAACGACCTCAACAATGGCATTTACATGTTCAATCTTAACACAATGGAGACTTTCCCTTCCTTCAAAAATAAGATCAACAAGGTAATTCAATTCTTCATCTGAAAGTTTCAATAACCGTTCCCTGAAATCACCCTCTGATGTGGAAACATGCTGGCTCAGGGGTGGAAGCACAGACCTGAATTGCCATCCTGCATGTCCGCAGGTGCTGTCTGTAAGCTCTGGGGCAAGTTTATTTAGTATTTGCAGATCAAGCGGGTCAAGTTTTCGTGACATCAGCTATTAGTATTTTCATGCACCGTATATAGCTGTTTCCTGAATAGATAAGGACTTTTACTTTCACATTGCCCCATCTAAAGAGCATAAACAGGTGCAAACGAAATAGGTAGAGTAAAGAAGAGGCCTTTCAACCTCCCCCTCCTCATCAAACTGTACAGACTGATTTCCAGTATACAGCTTTCGTTTGGCATATCCCTTTGT